>NZ_SJXI01000134.1:0-32531 GCF_004337455.1 Parafrankia sp. BMG5.11
GCCATGCTCTACCTCACACCGTATCGGCGGGCCGGTCGGAGGCGACGTCGGCGGCGGAGCCGGCGTCGAGGGTCGTGCCGGTGCTCGCCCGACCGTAGTCCCGACCGGCCCGGACCGCTCTACCAGGTTCCCGCTACGCCGGGTTCTCGTTCAGGATCTCGTCCAGGCCGAGCGCGCGCAGGACGTTCCCCGCTGCCGACACGACCCGGGCACTTCCGACGATCGGTGCGATGGCGGTGGTCACACCCTGCGCGTCGGCGGCGGTGAGGCCTGCCTCCTTGGCAGCGGCGAGATTCATCAGGTAGGAGACGGGCGCCGAGTCCAGGGCGATAAGCGCCGCCAAGCGCACGAGATGGTAGGTGCGCTCGTCCAGGCCTGACCGCTCGAGTGTGTTCAAGTGCATCTGCACGATCTCTTCGAAAACCGGCGCATCGCCCTGCGCGATCGCGCCGAGCGTCCGCTCAGGAGCCTGTGTCGCCATTGTTCTCTCCTTTGTTCTGACCGATTGCATCTCAACGATATTTTCCTATGATTGGTTGCCCGGGACCGGCAAGCCGCAAACATGCAACGCCGACAGATCAAGGCGACGAAGCCGAATTTCGACATTTTTCCAGAATTTCGCGGCGCCACATCCCCGGCTCGCCTGCAGACAGATTTCTGCTTCACTCCTCTCCGGGAAGGGCGCGGCGCGGGACCGTGATGGCGGCCTCGCAGGCAAAAGCGGGAGGAACTGCGCCATGGTCGAAAATGCTGGCCGCGACGTCGACGGCCCCGCGCGTTCGGACGGCGGGCGCCCCCTGTCCGTCGGGGAGCGTGCGGAGTACGAGCGGCTGCGCAGCGCGGCAACGGTGCGGCACGACCGGCTACGGACCGCCGGGGCGTCCGTCCTGCTCCTGGTAGCCGCTCTGCTGGCGCCACTCGGCGTGGTTGCCGCCTGGGCAGACACGACGGTCTCCGACACTGACCGGTACGTGGAGACCGTCGCCCCGCTTGCCACCGATCCCGCGGTGCAGAACATGGTGATCGACCGTCTGACCAACCGGGTCGTCAGTAACGTCAACGCCGATCAGGTCGCCGCGTCGCTCGCCGACGCCGTCGCAAAAACCGGTGCTCCCCCCATTGTCGTGGACCACACCGACGCGCTGGCCGGCGCGCTCAAGGCCGCTCTGACCAGCGCGGTTCATCAGGTGGTTCAGGGGGTGGTCACCAGTGACCAGTTCCCCCAGGTATGGGAAAATGCGAACCGCCGGGCACACGCCGCAGTGGTGAAGGTCCTCACCGGTGAGGGAGGTCGCGCGGTCCAGGCGAAGGACGACACGATCGTGTTGGACATCGGCCCGATCGTCGACAGTGTGCAGAATCGGCTGGTCGACGCCGGCTTCGAGAAGGCCGGCAAGATTCCCGACGTCGACCGGCAGATCGTGCTGCTGCAGACCGACAAACTGACCAGGGCTCGGGATGTCATGCGTCTGCTCGGCATCCTCGGTCTCTGGCTGCCGGTTGCCGTTGTGGCACTCGCCGCGCTGGGCGTGTGGCTGGCGCCCTCGCACCGCGCCGGGCTCATGGCCGCGGGCATCGGGATCGGCGTGATGATGGTCGTGCTGCTGGTGGGGCTGGCTGTCACACGCCAGATCTATCTGGACTCCGTCCCGCCCGACGCCCAGCCTCGGGATGCGGCAGCAGCCATCTACGACACTCTCGTCCGTTTCCTGCGGAACAGCGCGCTCACCGGGCTGACCATAGCCGTCATCATCGTGGTCGCCGGATATCTCTACGGGCCGGGACGCGGCGCACGCGCCATCCGCTCCGGTGCCGCCCACGCCACCGGCGCCACCGGTCGGGCCATAGCCCGCGTGGGTCTGCGCACCGGCGGCCCGGGACGCTTGTTGGACAGGCACCGCCGCCTCACCAGCGGGATCGTCATCGGGGCAGGGGCTCTGGCCCTGGCGTTGTGGAACTCTCCGACCCCGTCATCGGTCGCCCTCGTCCTGCTGATAGTCGTCGTCGCCCTGGCCGCGCTGAGTGTCGTTGCCGCCGCCGCCACACCGAGCCCCGACGGCAGGCCCTCCGATGGCGCCGCGGCGCCGCCGGCCGCTCCGATCGGGCAGACGAAGCCCTGAGAACGATGACCGGGTCGGCTGTCAACCCACGCCGAGGCCGCATGGGCGGGGCTCATGCCGGCGACCGGCCGCCCGCGATGCGGATCAGCGCGGGGAACATCTCCCAGACACCCGGCCGCACGGTCGGGACCCCGGGCGCGTGCAGCGGAATCCGAACGCGCACAGCCGCCGGAAGCGAGCGCAGCTCCAGCGGTGGCGGCAGGCACAGCGCCTCCCCGTCCACGCCGACGCTGACCGGTCGCGCGGAGTCGACCCGCATCGTGGGGCTGGTCCACTGGTGGAAACCACGGAACCGGCTGATGGCACCCACGGACTCGAGCGCGACGAGTACGGGTAGGTCGCGGGCGCGATCGACGCGCAATGCCACCATGCCAAGCCGGCCGCCGTCGAGCCGGGGCCGGGTGCCGAAACCACCAAGGCTGTGCAGTTGGTAGGCGTTGTTGGACACGAGCAGAACGTCCGCGGTCGATCCGGCGCGACCGTCCGGGCCGGTGAAGCGAAGATCCGGCGGAGCGCGGTCCAGGCCCAGAAGGTCAGGCAGCCTCGCGGCCGCCGTTCCCACCTTGGCGTCACGGTAGCTGTCGGACTGCACGATCTCGGCGTAGACGCCCAACGAGACGTTGTTGACGAACACGCGGTCACCGAGCTGACCGAGGTCAACGCGCTGCTCGACAGCCAGGTCGAACGCGTCGAGCGCCCCCGCGACATCCTTCCGATCGAGGCCGAGGTCAAGGGCGAAGTGGTTACGAGTACCGGCTGGGACACAGACGAAGGCCATCCCGCGCCGCCGCGCCACGTCGGCGACGACCGCCTGCGAACCATCGCCACCCGCCATGCCCACCACGTCGGCTCCGCGGTCGGCGACGTCCTCGGCGAGGGAGCGCAGATCAGCGCCTGGCGTGAGGGTCACGACCGCGATCCCGCGCCGGGCGGCCTCCTGGGCGAGATTGTGGCGGTCGGCGGCGCCGCCCCCGGAGCGCGGGTTCACCAGCAGGACACCGCGGCGGGCGGCTCCAACCATGATCCCTTTCGGCCGGTGCCACCCGAAGGCTCCGCGCGCCGCGGTTCCCGACGTGACGAGCAGGCACACGGTGACCAGCACGGTGGTCAGGCCGACCACCCCCGCGAAGACGATCAGGCCGCCGAGCGCGAAGGCCGCCACGACAGCCGCGCTCAGGCGGCGCAGCCCCCGTCCGACCAGCGCCGTCCAGCCCGCTACCAACGCGATCGTCACAGCGGCGACCGAAACCGGCAGGGCAATCGGCCGGTCGATCAGCCGGGCGACAATGACCGCGACCGCCGCGGTGAAGCTCACCAACGCCACTGAAGCCGCCGCCCGCCGGGATCGGGACACCGGTGCTCCCGCACGCCGCCCCGACCGGCGAACCATCCCGGAACGCACGATTTCCCATCCTTCCGCGCTTCATGACAGCACCGCCGCGATCAGGTCCTCCTGACGGCGCGCACCACCCAGCTCTCGGTGTTCACCAGGAAGAAAGCCACCCCGTCCTCAACCACCCAACCAGTTCCCGGCCACGGAGAAGATCGGCGAGAGCATAAAAGGAAACACCGGCCCACAGAAAGACGGAAAGCATGTCCCGGAAGGCGCCGAACATCGACTGGTCACAAGCCCGGAAGTAACCTGCCATCCCGTTTCCCACCAACCTCTCGCGGCTTTATCTCCATCATCCCAGCCGAAACTATCGTGGGCAACTCGATCAGGAGCGGATGTCTGCTGCCAGCCGGGCGGTCCAGCCCGCTCACGCGAGACGGCGACACTCCGGCCGCGTCGACGGACCGGAAGGACTTGTCGTCGGGTTTCTGTGGCAGACCAGTCATACTGACCCTGCGTGGAGATGTTCCAGCCATCTCATACCGCGGACGGGGAGAGGTTTCCGGGATGCGACCAATGGCGGGAACTGCCGCGGAGTGGGCGGCGACTCAGGTCGCGGGGGTGCGCGATCACCCCCGGGGGCGGATGGCGCTTCTGTCACGCACCTATCACGGACCGGTCGGGCGCGCGCCGCGACACCTGCCTTTCCGGAGAGCGGCGATGTCGTTCATGTACTGGCAGATCGAGCGGGGGGTGCTCAATCCTCCGGACGCAGACCCTCCAGGGAGCCGGTGGTGGCGGGAGGTCAATGACCGGCTGCTGCGCGACGGTTGTGAGGCCATGGCGCGCTCGGGTGGCCTGCGGGGGGAGCAGTCCTCGCCGGCGATCGACCTGTGGTCGGCGTTCATCAGTGCACCGACCTCCTGGAGCTGGTACCGCGCCCACAACGCGAGCATCGTCTCCGCCTACCTGGACAACCGTGATCTCGCCGAGTTGGAGTCAACGACCGAGCGCTTCTTTCTCAACGTCGTCCTGCTCCGTGTTCTGTATGCGCACGCGCTGGTCGCGGCGCCGCGGCTGTCGCTGGGCCGGCTCGCTGTCCTGGGCCGGGCCCTTGGGGATCCGCGGCTCGGGATGGCGGGAATATTCCTCTCGCTCGGCCGGGTCCTTCCCGACCGCTACCCACCCGACGCGGATCTGCAGGTTTACCTCGCGGATGAGCATGGTCTCGGGCGGATACTCGACTACGGCGTGATCCAGCCGCGGCTTCAGCAGTTGTACGAGTGGTCCGCACTGGAACTCGGTCTTCCCGGGCTACGCGGCCTCATACGGGACGGCAACCCGACCTACGCGTGGTCCTACGAAGAACGACACGTCTGGGCATCCGGCCACGCGTCGCTGCCGGTGCGCGTTCTGCGACGGGCGACGTCGCCACGGTGAACGAGGGCCCCGGCGCGCAGCGACGATTCCGCCGCCGGGGTCACCACGGGTTCGATCCCGGTCCCGTGGTGACCCGGCCGCGCGCACCTGTGGGTTCAGGGTTCTGCGAGCATATGAACGCGCCTCCGGACGGCATGCCTCACCCGCGAGCCGAGTCGATGCTCGCAGCGTTGTGAGCACGCTCGTGCCGCCGTGGATGATGCACCGTTCAATGCTGAGCTCGGTCTGGCGCCCCTACTGGTCCCTTGACTGGGGAGGAGGTTTCGCCGCGGGTGCCGAGTACGGCGGTGATGGCTTCACCGCAGAGGGTCCGCACCAGCTCCAGGTCGGCGGTGCCGGGTTGGGTGAGCGAGAGCGCGGCGACACCGCGGGCCATTCCCGTGATCATGGTGGCGCCGGCGTCGGCGTCGATGTCGTCCCGGATCGATCCGTCCCGCTGGCCGGCGCGGATCGTGTCGGCGAGCTGCTCGTGCGTCTGCCGGTCCGCCTCGAGGACGGTCGGTAGCGGTGACTCCGCGGGAAAGGTCGCACCCCACAGGACGACGACGGCGCGCTCCTCCGGGGAATCCGCTGTGGTGAAGACCTGGAGGTAGGTCTCGATGGTCGCCCGCAGCACCTCGAGGCTGGAGAGCTCGTCGATGCGTTGGTGCGCCTGCCTGAGCGCCTCCCTGGTCGCCTCCAGCGTCCGTTCGTGCGCCCGCTCGGCGAGCCGGGTGATCAGGACGTCCTTCGACCCGAAGTGATAGGCGGGCATCGCACGGCTGATCCCGGCGCGGGCGCCGATGCTGCGCAGTGACGCGCGCTCGAGCCCACGCTCCGCGATCAGCTCGGCGGCGGCCCGCAGCACCGCCTCCTCGGAGGCCGCGCGCCGCTCCGCCTGGGTCCGCCTCGCCCCGTTGGCCGCCGTCACGGTCCGTCACTTTATGAATCTGTCAGTCGACTGTCAAGTATTGACTTGCCTGTCGGCTGACAGATAACTATGAAGCTCACTTCGTTGCGAGGAGACGTTGACGTGCCACGTGCGATCGTGTTCAAGGGTGACGAGACCTGGGAGCTTCGAGAGGTCCCGAAGCCGGCGTTAAGGCCGGGATGCGCGGTGCTGCGGGTCGAGGCGGTCGGCATCTGTCACAGCGATGTCGACCAGTTCAGGGGGCACGCGCCGGTGCCGTCGGGTGGGGTGTTCCCCGCCGTTCCCGGTCACGAGATCGTCGGTCGGATCGACGAGATCACACCGGAGGCGCAGGCGCAGTTCGGCGTCCGGGAAGGCGACCGGGTCGGGGTCCGTTCAGTGGTGCGTGGACCAACCGGGAGCAGGGTTTACGGGTTCGACTTTCCTCTTGATGAGGGATCCGGACTCTTCGGCGGCTATGCCGACTACATGGAGCTCGTGCCCGGCTCGGAGGTCCACCGGCTTCGCGACGACCTGCCGGCGACCGAGTTGACGGTCTACGAGTGCCTGACCAACGCGATCACCTGGATCCGGTCCGTGCAGCCCGGCCAGACTCTGGTGGTGGAGGGCCCTGGCCACATGGGGCTGGCCGCGATCGTCGGCGCCCGCGCGGCCGGCGCCGGAACGATCATCGTGACCGGGCTGGCCGGCGACCGGCTCCGACTCGACACCGCGCTCAAGGTCGGCGCGGATCACGCCATCGATGTGGAGAACGAGGACGTGGTCGCCCGCGTCGCCGAGATCACCGGTGGAGCGATGGCGGACGTCGTCCTCGACGCCGCGTCAGGCAACCCGGTGACGCTGAAGACCGCCATGCGGATCGCCCGGACCGGCGCCACGATCGTCGCGGCCGGGATGAAGGACCGGCTTCTCGACGGATTCGACGTCAGTCAGATCCCGCTGCGTCACCTGACCATCGCGCCCGGCGGCGGCCTCGACCTGGCCGGCGCCTGCACAATGATCAACGAGGGGAAGGTGCCCACCGGCGTGCTCCACGGCGCGTCGTTCCCGCTGGAACAGTTCGAAGACGCGCTGGCGCTGGCCGATCGACGCGTGCCCGGCCAGGACGCGGTACGCGTTTCCCTCCAGGTGGCCTGAGCGACAGCCACGCACGTCCCTGTCGAGATATCCCGCGACCCGCGCCGCCCCCGCGACGCCGTCGGCTCCGGCACGGCAGAGCCCTGCCACCACAGAAAGAAGGCGAAACCGATGGAAAGCTTGGGTATCGAGTTTCTCAGCGTCTTCGGAATGCCACCGGTGGACTTCGTCTCCCTGGCCGCCGACCTCGGCTGCCGGCACATTTCCACCGGCCTGGAATCCAATCCGTACAGCTCACTGGGCTACCCTCCCTTCTCGTTACGCGAGGACGCCCCGCTGCGACGGAACATGATCGCGGCGATGCGTGACCGCGACATCTCCATCTCGCTCGGCGAGGGTATGAACGTCCGCGCGGGCTCCGATGTCCGCGACCGGGTTCCCGATCTTGAGCTTATGGCGGAGCTGGGTGTCCGACGAGTCAACACCGTCTCCCTCGATCCCGATCCGGACCGCAGCGTGCAGCAGTTCGGACTTCTCGCCGAGCTGGCGGCGTCGTTCGGTATGGAGACGACCATCGAGCCGGGCCCGGGCCTGACAATCGGAGATCTACCGACGGCGCTCCACGCCATCCGCCAGGTCGGGCGGCCGGACTTCCGTCTCCTCATCGACACGATGCACATCATCCGGTCCGGTTCCACTCCCGACGACATCGCGGCACTGGACTCCGACATCGTCGGCTACATCCAGCTCAGCGACGCGCCGCTGGTTCCCGCCACCTCCGACTACATGACGGAGGCGATGTTCGAGCGGATGGTGCCGGGCACGGGTGAGCTGCCGTTGCTCGACCTGCTCACGGCGCTGCCCCGCGACCGGGTGATCGGACTCGAGGTACCGGTTCGCTCACAGGCAGAAGCCGGCGTCAGCCCCCATGACCGGCTCGCCCGGTGCGTCGAGGCGACTCGCGGCCTCCTGGCCCGGCTGTAGTTCGTTCTGGCCGCCAACCAGCCCCGGCTGAACCTCACCAGCCGCTACCGCGCACGGTGTGGGATCCGTTGCGACGTCGCCCCCGCACGCGAACGCCCAGGCAATCCGCGGTTCCTAGGGTCATCACGGTAACCGGACTACGCAGCCGACCGGAGGAACGATGACCACGACGTTGGATCCGATTCCGACTGCCACCACCGCACCGTCGACTGGTGGACTGATCCGGGGGCGATGGCTGGAGGACTGGCGTCCCGAGGACGAGCGGTTCTGGGACGGAGGAGGCCGGGCGGTCGCCAGGCGCAACCTGCTCGTGTCGGTGTTCTCCGAGCACATCGGGTTCTCGATCTGGTCACTGTGGTCGGTGTTCGTGCTGTTCCTCGGCCCGAATTACGGGATCTCCGCTGACCCGAAGCAGGCCGCCGCCGAGAAGTTCATGTTGACGATAGTGCCGACCGCGATCGGTTCCGCTGTGCGGCTGCCGTACACGTTCGCCGTCGCGAAGTTCGGCGGACGCAACTGGACGGTCATCTCGGCAGCGCTTCTGCTCGTCCCACTGATCGCCACCGGGATCGCGTTGAAGCCCGGGACGAGCTACGCGACGCTGCTGATCCTGGCCGCACTGGCCGGCGTCGGGGGCGGGAACTTCGCCTCGTCCATGACCAACATCAACTCCTTCTTTCCGCAACGGCTCAAGGGCGCGGCGCTCGGGCTCAACGCCGGCGGGGGCAACATCGGGGTCGCGACTGTCCAGTTGATCGGATTGCTCGTCATCGCGACCGCGGGGAAGGATCATCCGCGGGTCCTGGTCGCGATCTACCTGCCGTTGGTGGTGATCGCGATCGCGGCGGCCGCGCTGCTACAGGACAACATCACCAACGTGCGGAACGAGAAGCGGGCGATGCGCGACGCCTGTGCCGACGTGCACACCTGGCTGATCTCGCTGCTCTACATCGGGACGTTCGGCTCGTTCATCGGCTTCGGCTTCGCGTTCGGGCAGGTGCTGTCCAACGAGTTCGGCTCCCATTTCCTCTCCACGGCAACGGGCAGGGTCGACCCGGTGAAGGTCATGTATCTGACGTTCCTCGGGCCGCTGACCGGCTCGCTCGTCCGCCCGGTCGGCGGCTGGCTGGCCGACCGCCTCGGCGGTGCGCGGACGACGCTGTGGAACTTCGCCGCGATGGCGGCGGCCGGCATCGTCGTGCTCGTCGCCTCGGAACAGGGCTCGCTGCCGCTGTTCCTCGTCGGGTTCATGGCGCTGTTCGTCTTCAGCGGGATCGGCAACGGCTCGGTCTACAAGATGATCCCGGCGGTGTTCCGGCTACGCATGGGCGGAGACCAGGAGGCGCGGCGCATCGCGAACGCCGTGATCGGCATTGCCGGCGCGATCGGCGCCTTCGGCGGTGTGCTCGTCAACATCGCGTTCCGCCAGTCGTTCCTGAGCAGCGGCAACGGCGACGCGGCCTACGTCGGCTTCATCGCCTTCTACGCACTCTGCCTCGCGGTCACCTGGGCCGTCTATGTCCGTCCGTCCGAGAATCGCGCCGCCGGCATCTGAGACACCGGGATGGCCTGGACACCGGGACAACCTGGACGCCGAGACGGCCTAGAGGCACCCGGAGGAGGCGGATACCGGCTCACAGTCGAGCCGGTATCCGCGCTTCACCACGGTCCGGATGAGGGCGGGGTCGCCGAGCGACGTACGCAGGCGGCCCACGGCGACCTCGAGCGCGTGCTCGTCGGTCGTGCCGGTCAGGTTGAGCAGGTCCGCCCGGGAGACGACATAGCCAGGCCTGGCCGCCAGGGCGCGCAGCAGGGTCATCGAGGCGGCGGGCAGCGCGACGAGCACACCGTCGACGGCCACGGCGTGGCCGCGGACGTCCAGCGCGCGCTCGCCGACGCGCAGTCGCAGGCCACGCCGGATGGGCACCTGCTCCACGATCTCCCGGACAAGCGCGCCCAGACGTCCCCGCGACGGGATCACGCACGGAATCCCAGCCCGCCCGAGGGGAGCGGCCGTCACCGGGCCGACGCAGGCGGCGACAACCGGGCCGCGCATCGCCTCCACGACGGCGGATCGCAGCGCCATCTCGTCGGCTGTCTGCAGGAAGCTCGCGGCGGCGGGCGCGCTCGTGAACGCGACCGCGTCCAGCGACCGTGCCGCGACGCACTCCACCACGCGGCGGACGGGAGCCATGTCCTGCGCCGGGACCCACCGGTAGACGGGAATCTCGATGACCTCGGCGCCGGCCGCGCGCAGCGTCTGGAGCATGTCCGGCAGTGGCTCGCCGTGCAGCTGCACCGCGATCCGCTTGCCGTCCAGGCCGCCGTGGGCGGTCAGGTGTGACATGACCTCGGAGGATGACTCCGACTCGGGTGACCACGCCTCACGCAGCCCGGTCGCCCGGATCGCACCGCGCGCCTTCGGCCCGCGTGCCAGCAGGTCCGCCGACTCGAACGCCGCGACCAGCCGGTCGGCGAGACCCCACGTCTCGGCCGCGTCGACCCAGCCCCGGAAGCCGATTCCGGTGGTGGCGACGACGACGTCCACGGGTGCGGCGATGCAGCGTTCGGTGGCCTCCCGCAGCCGGGCGTCGTCCGCGAGCGGCACGATGCGTATCGCGGGGGCGTAGACGACCTTGGCGCCGCGTCGCTCCAGAGCCGCGCCGAACTCCTCACGCCGGCGCGCCGCGGTGAGCGCGACCGTGTAACCGGCGAGCGGCTCGACGGGCGCCGTCACCGGGCCGGAGTCGGTCACCGTGACGCTCGCCCGGCTTCCGTCCCGACGTGGACCTCCACGTAACCGTCACGTTCCCGCACCGGGTAGGTCGGGATGACGACGCCGTCCGAGTCGAGGCAGCGACCAGTGCGCAGGTCGAAGACCTGCTTGTGAAGTGGGGAGGCGACAGTGGGAGTCTCTCCCCGGGAGCCCACGATGCCCCGGGAGAGCACGAAGGCTCCGGTGAACGGATCCTGGTTGCCGACGGCGAAGAGCGCGCCGTCGTAGGTCCGGAAGATCGCGACCTGGACGTCACCGAGCAGAGCGGCGACGCCCCGCTCGACGGGGAGGTCGCGGGAGCCGCAGACGCTGTCCCACACGTCGGTCTCCACGGCCTTCGCGGCCTCCACGGCCTCCATGGCCTCCACGGTCCTCACGACACCACCTCCAGGGTCGGGCCGGCGATCAGCGGTTTGATCTGGCCGCGCTCGGGCGCCCACTGGATGGACGGGTCCGGCACCTCCGGTGCGTTCACGAAACTGACGAACCGCCTGAGCCGCTCGGGGTCGGCCAGGGTGTCGGCCCACTCGTCAGAGTAGTGCGCGACGTGCGATTCCATGGCGGCGTCCAGTTCGGCGCAGATGCCGAGGCTGTCGTCGACGAGCACGCCGCGCAGGTACGCCAGTCCGTCCTGACCGTCCGCGGACAGCGACTCGACCCAGGTGGACGTCCGCTGCAGACGGTCGGCGGTCCGGACGTAGAACATGATGAACCGGTCGATGGCCCTGACGAGGGTCCCGGTGTCGACCGAGGTGAGGAACAGGTCGGCGTGCCGCGGGCGCGCTCCCCCGTTGCCGCCGACGTAGAGGTTCCAGCCGGCATCCGTGGCGATCACGCCGATGTCCTTGCCCTGCGCCTCGGCACATTCGCGGGCGCAGCCGCTGACACCAGCCTTGATCTTGTGGGGGCCTCGGATGCCGCGGTAGCGCAGTTCGAGGTCTATGGCGAGGCCGGCCGAGTCCTGGACACCGTAGCGGCACCACGTCGAGCCGACGCAGCTCTTCACGGTCCGCATCGCCTTCCCGTAGGCGTGGCCGGACTCCATCCCGGCGTCGACCAGACGCCTCCAGATCAGCGGCAGCTGCTCGACCCGCGCCCCGAACAGGTCGACGCGCTGCCCTCCGGTGATCTTCACGTAGAGACCGAAGTCACGGGCCACCTCGCCGATGACGATCAGCTTCTCCGGCGTGATCTCCCCGCCCGGGACGCGGGGCACCACCGAGTAGGTGCCGTTCTTCTGGAGGTTCGCAAGGAAATGGTCGTTGGTGTCCTGCAGGGCGGCCTGTTCTCCGTCCAGGACGTAGCCGTGCCCCAGGCTGGCCAGGATCGAGGCCACGGCGGGCTTGCACGTGTCGCAGCCGCGGCCACGTCCGTGCCGCTGGACGAGCTCGGTGAAGGTGCCGATCCGTTGACTGCGGGCGATCTCGAAGAGCTCGGCCCGGGTGACGTCGAAGTGCTCGCACAGCCCCGTGCCGACCTCGACGCCGGCCTCGGCCAGCAGTGGCTTGAGCAGGGCCACGCAGGATCCGCAGGTCGTGCCGGCCCGCGTACACGCCTTGATCCCCGCGACGTCGGTGAGACCGTGCTCGACGATCGAGTCCAGGATCGCGCCCTTGGAGACGTCGTTGCAGGAGCAGATCTGCGCCTCGCGAGGCAGGGCCCCCGCGTCGAGGTCGACTCCGCCGGTCGGGGCGATCATCGCGACGGGGTCCGCCGGGAGCCGCCGCCCGACCAGAGGGCGCAGTGCCGCATAACGGCTCGCGTCACCCACGAGGATGCCGCCGAGCAGCGTGCTGGCGTCGTCGGAGACGACGATCTTGGCGTAGGTGTTCTCCACCGCGTTCTCGACTCGGACCTCCAGCGCACCCGCCGTGGCCGCGAGGGCGTCACCGAAGCTGGCGACGTCGACACCGAGCAGCTTGAGCTTCGTGCTCAGGTCCGCGCCGGTGAACGTGGCGTCCCGGCCGAGCAGCTGCTCGGCGACCACGGAGGCCATGTCGTAGCCCGGGGCGACCAGGCCGTACACATGACCGTCGACGACGGCGCACTCCCCGATGGCATAGATGGACTCGTCGGTCGTGCGGCACCGTGCGTCCACCGCGACGCCGCCGCGCGGCCCGACAGCAAGGCCACACTCACGCGCCAACTGGTCGCGGGGACGGATGCCGGCGGAGAAGACGACGACGTCCAGGTCGAGCTCGGTGCCGTTGGCCAGGGTGGCGAGCAGCCGTCCGCCGCTGGGCTCGACGGCGGCCACGGACGTCGCCGTGTGGACGGTGACGCCGAGGCGCTCGATCAGTCGGCGGAGCACCGCGCCGCCGGGCTCGTCCACCTGCAGCGGCATCAGCCGCGGCGCCAGCTCCACCACGTGCGGGCTCATGCCGAGCAGGCGCAGCGCCCGCGCCGCCTCGAGCCCGAGCAGCCCACCGCCGACGACCAGCCCGGCCCGGCGGCCACGCGTGTGTTCGGCCGCGGCCGCGGCAGCGGCGCGGATGGCGTCCAGGTCGTCGAGGGTCCGGTAGACGAAGCAGCCGTCCAGGTCCCTGCCCGGGACCGGGGGGACGAACGGGTACGAGCCGGTGGCCAGCACGAGGACGTCGTAGTCGAGGGTGCGACCGCGGCTGGTGGTGACGGTCGAGGCGGCCCGGTCGATCGCCGCGACGGACTCGTCCAGATGCAGCGTCGCGTGCGGGCTGTCGTAGGTGCCCGCGGCCACGAGGTCCAGTTCGGCGGCGCTCACTCCGTCGAAGTAGGACGAGAGCGCGACGCGATCGTACGCACGGCGCGGCTCCTCGCCCACCACGGTGATCGAGAACCGGCCCCCGGTGTCGCGTTGCCGCAGTGTCTCCACGAACCGCTGGCCGACCATACCGTTACCGACGACGACGACGTGCTTCCGGCGGGTTGCGGGCATGAAGCAGTCCCCTCTCCGCTCTGGGTTGGTGCCACCTTGACCACCGCGAGTTATCCCGGGCGGTCGGCACGGTTACTTCGCCGAAACGGATTGCTCGCCACGCGCCGTCCGCCGTGGTGAGGGGACGGTTGCGCGACCGCAACCCGACACGCGAGCCCGGGTAACCCGGCTCTGGAACCGTCGCACTGTGCCAGCGCCGCCCATCACCCCACCCACAGGACACCGCAGAGTGCACCTGGTGCTTCGGTGACCACGAAGGTCGCGCTGGACCGGGTCCGCACCGTGTGCGCGTACTGCGGTGTCGGCTGCGGGATCGTCCTCGAGGTCGACCGCGGTGGGGACACCCCGCGGGTCGTCCGTTCCACAGGGGATCCCGATCATCCGGTGAACCGTGGCCGACTGTGCACCAAGGGCGCGACCACAGCCGAAATGCTCAACGCGCCCGGACGGCTCACCACCGCGCTCGCCCGGGCCGGCCGCGACGAGGAGCCGGCCCCGGTCGACGTCGACACGGCGCTCGACCTCGCCGCCGCCCGCCTCGCGGCGCTGCGCGACGAACACGGCCCGGACGCCATCGGCATCTACACCTCCGGCCAGCTGAGCATCGAGGCGCAATACCTGATCACCAAGCTCGCCAAGGGCTTCCTGCGCACCCAGTACCAGGAGTGCAACAGCCGGCTGTGCATGGCCAGCGCCGCCTCGGGCTACAAGCTCAGCCTAGGAGCGGACGCTCCCCCCGGCAGCTACGACGACTTCGACCACGCCGACGTGTTCCTCGTCATCGGCGCGAACATGGCCGACTGCCACCCGATCCTGTTCCTGCGGATGATGGATCGCGTCAGGGCCGGCGCGAAGCTCATCGTGGTCGACCCCCGCCGGACGGCGACGGCGGACAAGGCCGATCTGTTCCTCCAGCTCCGGCCGGGCACGGACATCGCACTGCTCAACGGACTGCTTCACCTGCTGCACGCCTCCGGCGCGGTCGACGAGTCGTTCGTCGCCGCCCACACCGAGGGCTGGGCCGCCATGCCCGACCTCCTCGCCGGCTACGACCCGGTTACCGTCGCCGACATCACCGGCGTCCCGGAGGACGACCTGCGCACCGCCGCGGCACTCATCGCGGCCGCCGGGAACTGGATGAGCTGCTGGACGATGGGACTCAACCAGTCCACCCACGGCACCTGGAACACCAACGCCCTGATCAACCTCCACCTCGCGACCGGCGCGATCTGCCGCACCGGGAGCGGGCCGTTCTCGCTCACCGGACAGCCCAACGCGATGGGCGGCCGCGAGATGGGTTACATGGGGCCGGGCCTACCCGGGCAGAGGTCGCTCCTGGATCCCGCCGACCGCGCGCACATCGAGCAGCTCTGGGGCCTGCCGGCGGACACGATCCGCGCGGACCACGGCAACGGCACGATCGGAATGTTCGAGCAGATGTCGACCGGGGCGATCAAGGCAGCATGGATCATCTGCACCAACCCGGTCGCCACCGTAGCGAACCGCCGCACCGTCATCGAAGGCCTGGAGACGGCCGAGTTCGTCCTCGTCCACGAGGCCTTCACCGAAACGGAGACCACCGGTTACGCCGACGTCGTCCTGCCCGCGGCCGTCTGGGCGGAGACGGCCGGCGTGATGGTGAACTCCGAACGGAATCTCACCCTCACCCAGCCCGCGGCGGACCCGCCCGGCCAGGCACGCGCCGACTGGCAGCTCATCGCCGGGATCGCCGCCCGTCTGGGATATGCCGACCACTTCACCTACAACAGTGCGCAGGAAGTGTTCGACGAGCTGCGTCAGGCGTGGAATCCGGTGACCGGATGGGACCTACGCGGCATCACCCACGACAGACTGCGGGACGGGCCGATGCAGTGGCCCGCGCCGCCAGGCGCCGGCGCTCGCAACCCGATCCGTTACCTGACCGACGACGGCCCACGGTTCCCGACTCCGTCCGGGAGGGCGAAGTTCTGGCCGCGGCCGCACGTCGACCCGCGGGAGATGCCCGACGAGCAGTACCCCTATCTCCTCAACACGGGCCGCCTCCAGCACCAGTGGCACACCCTGACCAAGACCGGGCGCGTCGGGCGACTCAACAAGCTCAACCCGGCCCCGTTCATCGAGATTCACCCGGACGACGCCGCGGCACTCGGAATCTCCGAAGGGGACCAGGTGGAGGTCGCCTCGCGGCGAGGGCGCGCCGTCCTGCCCGCCGCCGTCACCGACCGGGTCCAGCCGGGCAACTGCTTCGCCCCGTTCCACTGGAACGACATGTTCGGCGAGTACCTCGCGGTGAACGCCACGACCTCCGACGCGGTCGATCCTGTCTCCCTGCAGCCCGGGTTCAAGGCCAGTGCCGTCGCGCTCACGCGCGTCCACACGCCCACGACGGCCCAGCCTCCGCCCACCGTCACGAACGACGTACTTCCGGCGGACAACGTGGCCTCCGCCCTTCAGGCGGGCGACGTGGCCTCCGCCGCACCCGTCGCGAGACTGCTCGGGCTCGCCGGGACGGCCGCCCCGGCGCTGAACGACGACGAGAGCACCTATCTGGCTGGCTTCGTGGCTGGTCTGGGCATCGATCTCGCGCGCGGACCGCTCACCTCGGTACCCACGCTCCCGCCGTCGGCACCAGTCACCGCGCGGACGGCCCTGTGGGTGAACGGCGTACTGGCCGGTCTCTGGTCACGCCTTCCGGCCGAAGGACACGAGATCTCGTCGGGGACAGGCGAGCGCAGGGTGCTGCTCGGCTGGGCCTCCCAGACCGGCAACGCGGAACGGGTCGCCGAACAGGCCGAGGCGAGGCTGACCGAGTCCGGCGCCGTCGTCACCAGGCTGTCCCTCAACGAGATCGACCACATCGCCCCGCGCACCGACCTCGTGGTCGTCACGAGCACCTTCGGCGACGGGGAGTCCCCCGACAACGGCTCCGAATTCCTGGCGAGGCTGCGAGCTCGCTCGATGCCGCTCGACGACGTCCGCTTCAGCGTGATCGCCCTCGGTGACAGCAGCTACAGCGACTTCTGCGGCCACGGTCGGCGTATCGACGAGCTGCTCGCCGAACTCGGCGGACTGCGCCTGGCCGACCGGGTCGACTGCGAGCCGGATTTCGACGAGGCGGCCCAGGCCTGGCTCGACCGGGTGCTTGCCGCTCGCGCAGGGGCCTCCCCCGCCAGACCCGAGCCTGCGCCTGCGCCTGCGACGGTGTCGCGGCCCTCGGGCGCGTCCCGGGCCCCGCGGGTGAGCGAGACGCACCGGGTGATCCTGGCGGGCAACCGACTGCTCAGCGGCGCGGGTTCAGCCAAGGAGGTTCGCGAGTTCCTGATCGACCTGGGGGACAGCGACCTCACTTACGAGACCGGTGACGCCCTCGTCCTGCGGCCCAGCAATCGCGCCGAGCTGGTCGACGAATGGCTCAGCACGACAGGTCTGCGCGGCGACACGATCGTCGAACTGCCCCAGTTCGGCCAGACAGAGCTCGCCGTCGCCCTACGCGACCATCTTGAGATCGCGAAGCCATCCCGCGCGTTTCTCGCCTTCGTGGCTGAGCGCAGCGGCTCACGCCACCTCCAACGTCTGCTGCGCGGCGACCGTGCGGATCTTGACGGGTGGCTGTGGGGACGGCAGACCGTGGATGTGATCGCCGAGACCGGCACGCACGCCTCCGCGCAGGAGTGGTGCGAGCTCCTCAGGCCCCTACGTGAACGCCGGTACTCGATCTCGTCGTCGGCTGAGGTCTCGCCTCGGCGGATTCGGACGCTTGTGTCCGTGGTGCGCTACGACGCACCCTCGGGCGCGGCACGCACCGGCGTGGCGTCAGCGTTCCTCGCCGATGCTCCGGCCGGTACGCCAATACAGGTCGCCGTCGCCCGCTCCTCGGGATTCGCCCCACCGTCCGACCCGGAGACGCCGATGATCATGATCGGCCCGGGCACCGGGCTGGCCCCGTTCCTCGCCTTCCTGGACACGCGCCGGGCCCGCGGTCACACCGGTCGCAACTGGCTCTTCTTCGGCGAGCAACGCAAGGCGACCGACTTCTACTACAGCGATGAGCTTGCCGAGTTCGCGCGGTCGGGACTGCTGACCCGACTCGACACGGCCTTCTCCCGCGACCAGCGAGCCAAGATCTACGTGCAGGATCGCATGCGCGAGCGAGGCGCGCGGCTGTGGCGCTGGCTGCGCGAGGGCGCCGTGGTCTACGTGTGCGGAGATGCGGCGCGGATGGCCAAGGACGTCGACACCGCTCTGCGCGACGTCGTGGTGAACCACGGGGATATGAGCGCCGGACAGGCCGGCGACTATCTCCGACAGCTCACCGCCGACGCGCGCTACCTTCGCGACGTCTACTGACAACAGTCGACTGGCGCGGGATCGTGCTGTCGGTCATGTCCCCAAGCGTAGGGACCGGACGGATCGTCAGTACCTTCGGAAGGCGTCGATCCCTGATTCATGACCTGCGCGAACTGCTGCCGGTAGGTCGTCGTGATCCACAGGCTCTCGATGGCGAAATCCGCGCGCTCCAACCCGTCCGCCTGCTTCACCCACCGGAACGCGACGGAGCTCGTCTCCGGGGCGGCGGTGCTGCGGAATGTTCCGTGGACCGTCCCAGGCTCCTCATTCGGCCTGGTCGGCAGGATCTTGAACGTGGTGACCTGGGCGAGAGCATCCGCGAAGAACCGCCCGGCCACCTGCGTGAACAGCTCGGTCAGCTGCTTCCTCTGTTCCGGATTCGCGATCCTCCACGGTTGGCCGACCGCTGCCCGTGGATGGTTCGACCGGGCGACGGCGGCCACAAAGCTCGTCGACGGCCAGATAATATTTCTGGATCGTCTGGACGCACACCTACTGTGGCATTAGGGTCATAGCGCCCGCCAAGCTCTTTACACGCGACAGCGGCCTCTGCCGTGCACAAATATCAGGAGCGCGCATGAGACGACGCCGGCCAGGTCGATTAGCCCCGCTTCTGCTCTCCCTCGTGGCGGTCACGGCTCTGACCAGTGTCGCGGCCTGCGCTGACGACGTTGGCGGAGACACGCCCACCCAGACAGCGACGCCGACCGTCAACGCGGCGAGGCGCACCGGGACGACCGTCACGGGACCGACGACCAATGGCGACCGTCCGAACCCCTTCTCGCTCCCGGTGTTCGACCTCGCCAGCTATGGCTACACCGCCCAGGAGTTCATCCTCGACGGCAACGCCACCTCCTACGCCCCGGCGCCGGGCACGCAGCTCGGTACGGATGGCCGCTGGACGTTGCGGCCGGCCGCCACGGCACCGTTCAGGACGCGGATTCTCGTGATCCGTCCCAGCGAGCCCAGGAAGTTCAGCGGCACCGTCTGGCTGTCCTGGCTCAATGTGACGGCCGGATTCGAGATCGGCAGTTTCACCCACGAGAGCGTGCGCGACGGCGACGCCACCGTTTACGTGTCGGCTCAGAAGGTCGGCCTCGACGGAGTTCCCGGGGCCGAAGGAAACGGCCTGCGGAACTGGGACCCGCATCGTTACGGATCGTTGACCCATCCCGGCGACAACTTCTCCTACGACATCTTCACGAAGGCCGCGCTCCTCGTCGGGCGCGAGCGTGGAGAGCTGCCGGTCGACCCGATGGCAGGATTTGACGTCAAGCACGTGTTCGGCACCGGCGCATCCCAGTCCGGCTTCCGCCTGACCTCCTACCTCAACGGCGTCCAGCCCCTGAGCAAGGCACTCGACGGCGCTCTGTTGATCACCAGCTTCGGGCGCGCGGCCGATTTCCAGATAGCCGCGGAAGCCGACGACGCCGCCGCCTCGCTCGCCCGGCCGCCCACGCGAATCCGCGATGACCTCGGCATCCCGTCGATCCTCGTGAGCACGGAGACCGAGGCGGAGTCGATCTACCCGGCGCGTCAACCGGACTCGGCCACGTTCCGATTCTGGGAGATCGCGGGTGCCGCCCATGCCGGGGGCGGTTCCGACACCATCGGCGACGTGGTCAAGCTCTTCACCCGCGACGGCCTCACCCTGCCCACGGCCGCCCTCGGGTCGACCTCGGGCGCAGTCGGCGCGACGGCGGCTCCGAACTCGCTCAACTGGCAGCCGGTCGTGTCCGCCGCCAGCGCGGACCTGGTGAGGTGGGCCTCAGGTGGAGCCCCGCCGCCGTCACTGCCCCGCATCGCCTTCGCCGGAAACCCGCCGCGCATCGAGCGGGACACCTACGGCAACGCCCTCGGCGGTATCCGGATGCCGGAACTCGAGGTTCCCGTCGCGACCTACAGCGGTACCGTCCCGGGCGCCTCCCTGATGGACTCCCTGTTCGGAACGATGTCGCCCTTCCCGACCAACCGCCTGCGGACCCTCTACCCCGACCGCCAGACCTACCTCGCTGCCTACGACCACGCCGTCGACGAAGCCGTGACAGCCGGGTACATCCTCGCCCGCGAGGCACCTGCGCTCAAGGCGACCGCGGCGGCCAACGCAGCCGAGCTGTTCCCCGAACGCTAGTGCTGAGTCGAACATGACTCAGTGTGAGGCCGTCAGGGTGGCCGCTGAAGAGGCCGCATTCCGTCGGACGGCGTCGTCCCCTCCCTCGCGTGTGCCGCGGCTCCTCGTAGCCTGGTCGAATGACGTGGCGAGCGCTGCACATCTCACAGCCCATCGAACGCGCCCCCGCGGCGGTCGCGGCCTTCGCCGGGAACCCGGAGAACCTTCCCCTGTGGGCGGCGGGCCTGAGCAACGGCATCCGGCTCGAGGAAGGGCGCTGGGTGACGGATTCACCGATGGGAACGGTCGAAGTCTCCTTCACGGGTCCGGTGCAGCACGGTGTGCTTGACCACGATGTGACGCTCCCGGACGGAACGGTGGTTCACAACCCGCTCCGAGTACTGCGCAACAGTGAGGGCAGCGAGGTCGTCTTCACGCTCTACCAGCTGCCCGGCGTGGCGGATGGCGACTTCGATCGGGACGCGGCGCTCGTGCGTGCGGACCTTGGACGCCTGCGGAGCCTCCTGGAGTCCTGACGCGGGGCCATTGACCGGCCTGCATGAACACCCCCACTCCGCAGGCCTGGCGGCCCCGTGGACCAGCACCGTGGTCGACGGACGCCGACGACTCCGGCTTGATCCGCCCCGTTCCGAATACCCTTCACCCACACCGGCGACACCTTTCCCGATTGGCACCCGAAGGGTCCGCGCGTCAGGCAGCCTGCCATTCGGCCTCCCCGAAGGTGCAGGTCACGTAGGCATCCGAGAGCACCGTGACCGTCGGCTGCGCCACCGTCGCGACACGGTGCATCTCCCGGCCACAATGCGATCCCGTGGTGAAGTCCCATTCCTTTAAGATCATCCGATGGTTGACTTCCTCCGGCCCGGATGCGATCCGTTCCGCCCAGCCTCGGTCCGCGTCCGCGTAGGACACGTAGAAGTCAATGTGCGGCGAAGCCCCGGCCCGCCCCACGACCACGGGGCCGCTGCTGCCTGACGGGGCCCCGCCGCCACACCTATAGCGGACAGTGATTTATTCGGTACAGCTCAGGGCCGTCACCGTCGACCACCCAGATATCGGCCTCCGTGCGCCGCGGTATCCCGTAGGATGTCGCCACGATCGACTACACCTTGACCACGTTCTTGTCATCGGCCTCCTAGCGGACTTACCCCATCCGGCAGGGGCCGCATTCCATCTCAAGCCCAACGATGAGGGCTGGCGCCGGTATGGCTAGCGTCCGGCGTTCGGATCGGTGCTCGCCCCCCGGAGAACGTCGAAGCTGCCCGAGGCGGCGACTCGATGACCCAGTCGTACGAGACCGTCGAGGAAGCTGTGCTTGCCCAGGCCGCGCGCTGGATGCGATCGGCAGCATGAAACCGGCCGCCACCTCATCGACGACTTCAGAGCCGAACTTGACACGATCGAGCGGGTGGGACGCCGAGATCTTCAGTGCCGGGCCCACCAGGAAGCGGTGCTATGACCAGCCTGGAGCAGCTGCGGGGCTATATCCTGGAGGAGGTGTTGGCTCGGCTCCTTTACGAGAGTGGGTACCGCCTGCTGGTATCCGAGCTGCAGGACCCCGAGGCACTGAAACGGGGCGCACACGGGCTCCTCGTACGCGGTCGTGGCACGGATCACCAGGCCGATGTGCTCGGCGAGTTGACCTTGCCGGTTCCGTTCTCGCTACCTCTACGTATCTTCGTCGAGGCGAAATATCGTACCGCGAAGACGGGTCTAGGTGACGTGCGGAATGCACATGGAGTCATCCACGACGTCAACGAGCATCACTCGACGGCGTCGGCGGGCTCACGCGCGATCCCGATGCGACGCTACCACTACCGGTACGCCCTATTCTCCACCTCCGGCTTCACCAAGCCCGCCCAGCAGTTCGCGCTCGCCCAGCAGATCTCCCTTGTGGACCTGTCGAGCCCGGGTTTTTCCAGGTTGCTGAGCGCCGTCGACCACACCGCACGGAGAGTCTACGAGCTTGCCGAAGATACGCGGGTTTCGCCGTTGCCCACCGGACAGGTCCGTACCGCTCTCAGGCTGGCCTTCGACACATGGACCAATGTGGAGTCCGACGAGATCAGCACGGAGAACCCCAATGACTGGTTCGGCTTCGAGAGGCGTGCGCGTCGAGCCCTACGGGCAGAAGAACTGAACCCGGCACGGCGAGAGGCTGAAGCTCTTCCCCGAGATCGCCTGGCCTTCCTTGCCGCCGAGTCTGTCGGGCAGCTGGGCGAGAATCTGGTCTTCGCGTTTCCGTCCGCACCTTTTGTGCTGGCTCTGCGGCCTGCTGACCTCGCCGCGCTCGACACCTACGTCGCACACAATGGGCCCGAAATCGGCGTGAGCATCCAGTTCGTGACCCGACGCGAGGTCACCGGCGACTGGATAATCGTGCCCGCTGACGGTTCCCGGGCTTTTCAGCTCCAGTTCTCGCTACCGGCGCTGCTGGAGGACTGGCTCCTTTATGACGAGCGCACGGCTGGGCAGCGCGCCCGCGGCATCAAGGCCGACCTGCTGTCCTCGATCTCGCTGTTTCGAGCTGGCCGCCTCATCCGGCTAAACTATCAACGGCCACACCGAGGGTGACGGCGGCATGCCGGTCGTGATGTAAACGCCCTCTGCGGTCCCGCGGACTGCTGCCGACGCTGCCCGCTTTCATCGGCAGTGACCGCGACCTCAATCGAGTCGACGATCTCGCACTCGATGCTCGAGTCGGGCGTCCGCACGTACAGCAGGTCAACGTCTGCTTCGTCGATGTCGTCGCCGCGAGCCACCGGGCCACAGATGGACAACTGGACGACACCGTAGCGCCAGCGCCTTGGTGATCCGGCTGTCACGAAGGTTGACGGTCACACCCGCAGCACGCCCCAGGCAGCCACGACCGCACGGGTCAGGTTCTGCGTCGCGCGACGCTGGTGTCATCCGTCAGACCCGGAACCGGGGCCTCCCCAGCGAGGCGGCGGACGGATCCGACCGGCAACTCCGCCACATCGGGCACAATCAGAACACTCCGCGCCGAGGGTCCCGCGGGTGGGTCTCCTGCAGGCCGCGGTCTGCGCGATCCACTTGTACCGCGCGCGGGCGGACCGCCGCTCCGAAGTGAGATCCTCATTCTTGCGCTCCGTTCGGCCTCTGACCAGGGACGATGTCCGGTGAACCACGAGCGGCACTGTCATCCGGCAGTCGAACGCGGATTCGCGCCGCCCGGTAGTGCCTCTATTGCCGGAGAGACCGCGAGCCGCGTTGTCCTGACGTTTTCCAGATGATGTGGACTCACCTCGCTCGCCCGTCGAACTCCACCGGTCCCGCAGGCATCTCGCACTGCACGCACATGACGAACCACCAGAGCGGCGCCCTCTGTCGCCGATGTAATAATCGCGGCGCGGGCCGGCATACGGGGGCGGGCCCGGACGGGGGTAGACCTTGTGTCGTCAGAGGGCCGGTGGGACTTCTTACTCTCCTATGCCGCGTCGGACCGCGCCTGGGCCGAGTGGGTCGCCTGGCAGCTGGAGTCCGCGAATTATCGAGTCCTGATCAAGGCGTGGGATTCCGTGCCGGGATCGAACTGGAGTTCGCATATTCAGGCGGGCATCGTGGGCTCGAGACGCACGATTCTCGTGCTCTCCGCGGCCTACCTGCGGTGTCTTGACGACGCGCCCGAATGGCAGGCGGCCATCGCGGCGAATCCGTCCGGATCCGACCGGCGCCTGCTGCCCGTCCGCGTCGAGGAGTGCGAGGCGCCGGGCCTGCTGGCTCGCCTGGCCCCGATCGACCTGTTCGACGTCTCCCCTGAGTCGGCCCGGGACACCTTGCTGCAGCTCGTCCGCCATGCCCTGGACGGCCGTGCCAAGCCCACCGCCGAGCCGGCATTCCCCCGTCAGACGCCGGCCGCCTCCGCGGCTCGACCCGCGCCAGCCTTCCCCACCATCACTCCGAGGCCGGCTGGCGCGCGCAGCCCGGCCAGTGTTCCCAATCCGGCTGACCTTCTGAGCAGGACCGACAGACCGGACCGGTTCGTCACGCCGGTGCCGAACCCCGCCGTGCGGGACGCTGGCGTCTCCACCTCTCCGCCAGCCCGCCCGGCCCGGCCCGGCGTCGCGCTCGCCCGGCGGGAAGCGTCCGAGACCTGTGAGGCGCGGCGTCCGGCCGCCCAGGCCCGCGGCGGCGCGCGTACCTCGCGGGCCCGGCTGACCACCACGCATTCCGGCGGGCCGGCCGGGGATCCGCACGCTCCGCCATCAACACCGTCCTCACCGCCACCGCCACCGCCCACTGGTGAGGCGAGTTCTCCTGGTCCGACCGCCGGCGGCCGTGCGATGGCGGCACCGTCCTGGCCGGTCGGCACGATCGCAGTTTCTGCCGCATCCTGGGCCGCGTTGCCGACCTCGCGGTTGACCTGGCTCAAGGGAACGACGGACGCCGCTGTGCGTCGCGCACTCGACCCGCTGCCGGATGACGCGCCCGCCGCCGTCGCCTACCGCCCACCCGTGCTCCCATCCATACCCGCCCACCAGCAAGCGCTGCTCGACGAGTTGGAGACGGTGGCGATGGCGATGCTGCCCGCCTGGCTGCCCGAGAGCGAGGCGATCGAGTCCGCGGGTGGAGCGGCGCCGGCGGCGATACGGGACCTCGCATCGAAGACAGCCGACGCCTGGGGGATCTCGTCGCGGTACCTGGCCGATCTCGCCGAGCGCGCGCTGCGTGGCGGACCGCGACCACGGACCAGCCGCTTTCCGCCGGATATTCGCGCGGTGGGGGCCGCCCAGGCCGTCGCCTCGGGGTTCGGCCGTGCGGACCTGGTGCTGGTCGTCGATCCAGCCGCGCGGGAATCGCGTCCTGCCGAGCAGCGAGCACTGCTGGACGCGTTGGTGTGGTTCGCCTACCAGGGCCGTGTCGGTGTCTGGCTGACCGGTCAGCCAGACACGCCACACGCCGACCGGATCCAGGCTCTGCCCTGTCCGGCGACCCCCGCGAACAACCGGTTCACCCGTGCCGTCCCGGCCGGCTCGACGGTGGCGCCGGTCGCACCGCCCACGGCGGCTCCGCGATCCCCACCCGCGGCGCCGGGCACCTCCGCGGCGCCAGCCATCTCCGTCCCGGAACCGCCGGCGGCGACCGTACCGGCGGTGCGGGGGCGGCCACATCCGGCGAGCCGGGCGGAGCAGCAGCTCGAACGTGCGCTGAGCCGCCAGGCCTGGGCGCGTGGCCGGGCCTGGAACCAGCCGCACCGGTCGGGACCGCTCTCAGCGCTGATCTACGTCGACCTCGCGTGGTTCGCGCAGCGGGTCGTCGTCGAGGTGGACGGCCCCGAGCACCGTGGGATGGCGCACTACGAACGCGACCGCTGGCGGGACAACGAACTCGGTCTCGAGGGTTTCACCGTCCTGCGGTTCACCAACGAGGCGGTTCTCTGCGACGTGGACCTCGTCATCAGCCAGATCGAGCGCTGCGTAACGGCACGCCGGACACCATCGGAAGAGGCAACCAACCCATGACCCGCGACAGCTCGGCCTCCCCCAGCGGCTCGGCCACCCGCGACACGACGGCGGTCACCGTCCGGCAGGCAGCGATCCTGCTGGCTCTGGTCGCTCAGGGCCAGCCCATCTCCAACAGCGAGCTGCGGGACCGGTTCAGCTTCACCCTGGTCGGCGACGACCGGCGTCGCCTCAACGACCTCGGCCTTGTCGGCAGCGAGAAGATTCGCGGCCACGGCAACGTCCTCTTCCACACGCTGACGGACGCGGGCTGGAACAGGGCGTCGCGAGAGCTGACCCTGCGTGCCGACTTCACGAGGCTCAGCGTGCCCGCCGGCGTCTTCTTCGCGTTCGCCGAAGGGGTGGCCCGGCTACTCACGCGTGAGCAGCGGGCGATCGGCGAAGCGCTTGGTGCCTACGCCGGGCCACCCGATCCGGGCCCAGCCGTTTCGCCGGAGGCGGCGGAGACGGAGACGGCGGCGGCGGCGGCGGACACGGAGGCCGATCGGAGCGGGAATCCTGCCAGCCTGGAGACGACGATCCGGGCAGCGTATGCCAGCCTGGCGACCGACGCTCATGACTGGGTGCGGCTGGCCGACGTCCGACCACTGCTCGGAAGCGTCGACCGTAAGCAGGTCGACCAGGTGCTGCGGCAGATGGCCCGACGGCCCGACGTGCGGGTGGTGCCGGACGAGGACCAGAAGTCCCTGACGGCCGCCGACCGCGCGGCCGCGGTCCGCATCGGTGAGCACGACAACCATCTGCTGCTGATCGGGCCGGTATGAGCGCCGAGCTGGAGGCGCTCGCCGCCATCAAACTCGACTGGGTACACGGGCTCGAGGACGTCTGGCGCGATTCGCCGGTGCACGTCGACGGCGTCCACGTCGAGCCGCGCCGGCGCATCCTCGCGGCTCTGGACCGGCTCGGCGACCGCAAGCCGCCAGGCATCGTCGTGCAGGGCCAGGCCGGCGCGGGGAAGACACACCTGCTTGGCTGGGTACGTCAGCAGGTCGAACGGCAGGGCGGCTACTTTTTCCTGATCGGCCCGGTGAGTGGGGACGCCTTTGCCGAGAGCGTCGTCTCGGCGATGCTCACCAGCCTCTTCCGGACCGTCGACGGCGAGGCGGAGGTCCGGCGCTTCCTGCTGGCGCTGTGCGCGCGGTTCGGCGTGCCGGCGGAGCTGGCCGCCGCGGTCGTCGGAGACCGTCCGCTGGAGCCAGTTCACCTCAAGGACCTCGTCGTCGCGTTCTTCGACCACGACCGGGCGCTGGCCCGCGAATGCCAGCACACGCTGCGCGCCCTGATCCTCTACAACGCGGACGACTACGACGCCCAGGCGGTCGGCGAGACCTACCTGCGGTCGATGGACGAGCAGGAGCCCGGCGAGCGGGCGCACCGCGGCATGCTGGCCCGGACCCGCCCACCGATGGAGATCGCCCGCGATCTGTCCCGACTGCTCGCGCTGACCGGACCGAGTGTCATCGCGGTTGATCAGGTCGACGGGGTCGTCGCCGAGCTCACGGCACGTGACGAGGCAGCGGACAGCGGCCTGGGCGGCTTCGACGGGTCGGGTGCGGTGCGGCTGAACATGCTGGCGGACGGCCTGCTCGTCCTGCACGAGCGCATGGAACGGACGCTGTGCCTGCTCGCCTGCCTGCCGGTCAGCTGGATCCAGTTCCGTGAGCGGGCGGTGGCCTCCATGCGCGACCGGTTCTCGGCGACCATGCCACTCAACCGGCTGGACGACCCGGAGATCACAGCCAGGATCATCGAACGCCGGTTCCAGGAGGACTTCGACCGCATCGGCTTCGCCCCGCCCTATCCGACCTGGCCGGTGGCCCGGTCGGCCTTCGACCACGCGCCCCAGTACACCCCGCGCGAGCTGTTGCAGCGCATCGACCGACATCTCCAGGAGTGCCTGTCCACGGGCGTCGTCCGTGAACTGTTCGACTTCGCCGCCGCGGACGAGAACGACATCGTCGATGTTCGGGACAACGGTGACCACGACATCACCGTCAGCACGGATTTCACCGATAGCACCGACCTGGACGGCGAGCGCCCGGATCGGCTGGGGCGCGGGGACCAGAGCGGCGGTGGGCGCGGCCGAGCGGCTGACAGGGTCGGCGCGACCAGTCCCGAGGTGCTCAGCGCGCTCGACGCCCAGTTCGCCGAGCTACGAGCGGGCGCGCCGCGCGTCACGGCAGCCAACGAGGACATCCTCGTGCCCGTGCTGCTGACCGCCGGACTGTCCGCGTGGATCATCGAGAACGGCGGAGCGCACGACTACAGCCTCGAACCGGTGCCGAGCACACGCCCGGCGCTGCACGCCCGGCTGACACGCACCGTCGACGCCGACACCGGCGAGCAGCTGCACTGGTGCTTCCGGGCGATCACAGCCAGCCATGGCAATGCGGTTCTGCCGCGCATTATCGCGGCCTCCACCGCCGCCGCCATGGTCGCTGGCAACCCTCGGCGACGGCTGTTCCTGCTTCGGAACGCTCCGTGGAGTCCAGGGAAGAAAGTGCAGCAGGCGCTGGTCGCGTTCAGCGCCGCGGGCGGCCGCACCCTGCGGTTGCACGCGGGCGACCTGGACACCTTCGCGGCGTTGCGGACCCTGCTCGACCAGCGCCCCACCGGGCTGCGCGCGTGGCTGGCCTCCCGGCGCCCCGCCAGCGGCACCTGGCTTCTGCGGGAGGCGCTCGGCGGCGCGGTCGGCACCGAACCGACCAGCGCATACCCGACCAGCGCAGCACTGACGAGCACTGGCCCGACGGGCTCCGCCGCCCTAGCGCCCTGCGCTCCCACCATGACGCCCGGTCCCGACCCTCGGGGCAGCGCTGGTGACGCCGGCCTTGAGTCCGAGCCTGCGACCGAGCCCGGCCCCGTGTCCCCGCCGCAGGTCGGGCCGGGTCCACGCTCCGTGGCACCCTCCACCGATGGTGTTCGTTCGTCCTTCGCTCCCTCGGACGACCTGGGTGGCGGTGTCGCGGGCCAGTCCACGCTCACGCTCGGCACGGCGGTGCGGGGAGACGCGCCGGCCCGGATCGACCTGGCCGTGCTACGCCGCCATGTCACGATCTTCGCCGGATCGGGCTCGGGCAAGACGGTGCTGATCCGCCGGCTGATCGAGGAGTGCGCGCTTCGCGGGGTGTCCTCGATCGTGCTCGATCCGAACAACGACCTGGCCCGCCTTGGCGATGCCTGGCAGAACCCGCCGACCGCCTGGAGAGACGGCGATGCCCGACTCGCTGCCGAGTACCTGGCCGCCACGGACGTGGTGATCTGGACGCCGCGTCGCGACGGCGGGCGGTCGCTGACCTTCCAGCCGCTACCGGACTTCGCCGGGCTGCGCGCCGACCCGGACGAGTTCGAGGCGGCGATCGACGCGGCCGTCGCGACGCTGGCCGTCCGAGCGAACGTCACCGGGAACACGAACCGAGCCAGCCTCGGACGGGCAGTTCTGACCGCGGCGCTGCGCCATTTCGCCCGCGGTGACCGGACTGGTCTGACCGCGTTCATCGAACTGCTGGCCGAACTGCCGGACGGGGTGGCCGACGACCTCGACCCGGCGGGGAAACGCTCCGCGGAGCTGGCGCAGACGCTACGAGCGGCGATGGTCAACGATCCGTTGTTCGGCGGAAAGGGCGAGCCGGTCGACCCTGGAACGCTGCTTGTCCCCGCGCCGGGGCAGCGTGCCCGGGTCTCGGTGATCAGCCTCGTGGGGCTGCAACATGATGAGCAGCGCCAGAGCTTCGTCAACCAGCTCCAGCTCGCCCTGTTCTCCTGGGTGAAGCGCAATCCGGCCGGAAACCGGCCCCTCGGCGGGTTGTTCGTCATGGACGAGGCGCAGACGTTCGCCCCGTCCGGCCCGCCCACCGCCTGCACCGCGAGCACCCTGGCGCTCGCCTCGCAGGCCCGCAAGTACGGCCTCGGGCTGGTCTTCGCCACCCAGGCGCCGAAGAACCTGCACAACGGAATCCCCGGCAACGCCACCACACAGATGTTCGGCCGGCTCAATGCCCCGGCCCAGATCGAAGCTGCCCGGATGATGGCCCGCGCCTGCGGCGGCGACGCCCCGGACATCGGCCGGCTCGCCGTCGGCGAGTTCTACGCCACGAGCGAGACCCTGCCATTCACCAAGATCCGCACACCGATGTGCCTGAGCCACCATCCGCCTTCGCCGCTGACCGCCGAGGAGGTCATCACCCGCGCCCGCCCGGACTGACCGCATGATCACGGCGACGAGGCTGCCGTAGTACCAGCCGTGGGCTCGGGCGACGGGGCGGGATAGCCCCATCCGAGTGCCGACAGGACCATCGGTCGCGTGCGCCGTCGACGGGACGGCGGTCGTGCGGCGATCGAGGGAACCAGGCCGAGATATCACCTCATCTCGGAGCACTCTACGAGCAAAAGTCCCAGGTCGGAGCGGTCATCGAGGTCCCGGACCGGGCGAGCGCCCATGGTCACCCGCGACCTGCCGCATGCTTCCCGTCTCCTACTCCGGCTGTGGCCGCTCGCCACCTCCTCGCGGATTCCCCATCACTACCGACGATTCCGGTTGTTTACTTCCATTAGCTTGCAATATCCTGCAGAAGTTACAGCTTGCGACCGACAATTAGCGTATCGGCGGCGATGATGTCAATCTCCTGATCGTGCGAGGCTGCCCGCCGCTCCACGCAAGCACATTGAAGATCGGGAGTCACATGTCCCTGAAACCTGATCCAGATGCAATGCGCCAGTTCTGCGACAGGGCCCTTCCCGGCATGCTCACCGAGGCATGCGATGTGCCGGTGGAGGAGAGCGCGGCCATAGCCGGCGATGTGCTACAACGGGCCGAGGCGATGGCCGCCCTCGACCAAACGGCCCGGCAGGTGATCTCCGCCCCGTTCTTCGAGGAGTCGTTCGACCACGACCCTGCGGATGCATCGCCCTGGTTGAAGGCGGTGACCACGGTAGTGGTCCGCAACAGCGCGCTCGAGGTGCCGCACACCCGCGGTGTCGTCAACGTCGGCGGCATCAAGGCGATCACCACGTTTGCGGCCGGACCGTTGTCCCATCTACTTGCCAGCGCGCCCGGCCGACTCGGCGGCGGGATGTTCGGCGGGCTGGCGGCGCGCTATCCACGTGCCTGGTCCGCCCTCGAGGCCTTGCGCGGGCTCCTTGTCGACGGTGGAGGCCGGGCGTCCTACCGACTACCGGTGGCGGCCAACCCAGAGCTGCCGACCGATGACGAACTGGTCGACGCGCCCACGGCGACGGCGGCCGGAGCGTCCTCGGGCTTTCTCCGGCAGGTCGTCTGCAGCGGGATCGACCCGAGGTTCGACCGGGCTCTGATGGCCGCGCTGAGGACGGCCGAGACCGAACCGGGTTTCGTGTTCGTGGTGAGTGCGCTGAGTCGGATCTCCCGGAACAGCGAGAAACTGTGCCGTGTCCTGGAGTTCCTGCTCGCCTGTGACGCCCGGGTCCTGACGACGAACTGCCTGATCGCCGCGGACGCGGTCTACCTCCGGAGGTCTCACCTTGTCCGGCCTGACTCGACGGACCCCGTCGCCGGACTTACAGATCAAACTGGAATCAGCGGTGTTCACCGTAAGACGATCCAGACCTGCCTGCGTCAGGCCGCCTCGCCCGCGTGAGTCTTAACCTCGGGCTTTCACCGGGGTGATCGTCTGTTGGGGTGCCGGGAATAGGAAAGTGCTCCCGAGCTGGGAGGATCGGGCTTGCTGAGGGCCTGATCGATCCCGAACCGAGGAGCACCTTCGCGGTGAAGACTACCGCTGTGTACCCGTCTGTCCGCGTGGACGCCGCCGGGCGGGGAGTCGTGTCGCAGGCGGGCGGGTTGCTGCTGACCGAGACGGTCCGGGTCAGCGGGCTGGGGCAGGCGGTGTTGGCGCCGTGGCGGCCGGGCCGGGCGGTGCACGACCCGGGCAAGGTGCTGTGCGATCTGGCGCTGTCGCTGGCATTGTCAAGTACCGGGTTTGATGGAGACAGTCAAACCAGGAGGAAGCGGACGAGATGGCAGCGCCGAGGAAGTACCCCGACGAGCTGCGGGAGCGCGCGATCCGGTTGGTGCTGGACGCGAGAGCCGAGCCGGGGGCGAGCGCGAAGGGCGCGTGCCAGCGGATCGGCGCGCAGCTGGGGGTCTCGCCGGAGACGCTGCGGGTCTGGGTCGCGAAGGCCGAGGTCGATGCGGGGACGAAGCCCGGGGTACCGACCGAGGTGGCCGCCCGGCTGGCTGAGCTGGAGCGGGAGAACCGGGAGTTGCGGCGGGCGAACGAGATCCTGAAGTCGGCGTCGGCTTTTTTCGCGGCGGAGCTCGACCGCCCGCGCCGGTAGTCCACGACTACATCGACCAGCACAAGGAGACGTTCGGGGTCGAGCCGATCTGCGCGGTGTTGAAGGACGCCGGCGTCCAGGTCGCCCCGAGCACCTACTACGCCACGCGGAAACGGCCACCGTCAGCCCGGGCGGTCACCGACGAGGAGACCCTGAAGGAGATCAGGCGGATTCATGCCGAGAACTACGGCGTCTACGGGGTGCGGAAGATCTTCGCGCAGCTCGACCGCGAGGGCGGGGTCGCCGGCCGGCACGTCGCCCGCTGCACGGTGGCCCGGCTCATGCGCGGGGACGGCCTGCGTGGCGTGTCACGGGTGCGCTCACCGCGCACGACGGTCCGGGCGAAAGGCCCGGACAGTCGACCTGACCTGGTGCGACGGACGTTCGCCGCGTCGGCGCCGGACAGGCTGTGGGTCGCCGACATCACCTATGTCCGCACCTTCTCCGGCTGGGTCTACGCGGCGTTTGTTCTCGACGTGTTCTCCCGGAGAATCGTCGGCTGGCAGCTTTCCACGAACCTGTACACAGAACTCGCGCTCGACGCGCTGAACATGGCGATCTGGACCCGCCAGCGTGCCGGCGCCGACCTTTCCAACCTGATCCACCACTCCGACCGCGGGGTTCAGGGCGGATTCAACTGGTCGTCGCAACACCTCGATCCGGAGGTGTGGAAATGGGACGGCCGGCGGATTGGACCGAGA
>NZ_SJXI01000135.1:0-11579 GCF_004337455.1 Parafrankia sp. BMG5.11
TCACCTAACGAAGTCCTACTAGCGCAGGTCGGTGAGCAGCAGCCGTTGCGGCGCGCGCACGCCCGCTACCACCTTGAGCTCGCCCAGCGATCCGATCCGCACCTGCGAAGGTCAGAACAGCTCGACTGGCTGGCCCGGCTGTCGGCGGAGCACGACAACCTGATGGCCGCGCTGCGTTGGGCGGTCCGCGACGACCGGGAGACCGCATTGCGGATGGTCGCCGCTACAGGGTCCCCCCAGTGGTTTGTAGGCATCGTGGGTTGTTGGCGCGACTTCGTCACCGACCGAGGGCGTACCAATCACCTCCAGCCGCACCGCAAATACCTTCAAGCTGTCGGCCGTCCCTGACTTCGAGGACAAGGTGGTCGACGTTATAGGTCTGTATTTTGGGCCCGCCGCGCGCCGTCTGGTGGAAGTGAACCAAAGAAGAATTTCTCCTGGACATAGGCTACGGGTGTGTCATTTCGGCACAACAACGCCTGCGTGGCGATCGCGTGGCCATCGGAAGTGTGGCCATACCCGCCGTCGTCCGAAATCGTCATTGCGAGCATCCGACGCTGGATTCCCTCCGCCTGTAGAGCCCGACCAAGAGACACGTCCGTGGCGGTGAGCGTGGCGCGCTCCCGCGCGGTCACCCGGTCGAGCAGCACGGTCGAGAATGCGAAGCCTACGCTCTCACCCTCGACATGCATCCGGATATTACGGTGCTGGACAGTTGCGTTGTCGACGCAACGAAGTAGTACCGCGAGTCCAGGCGAATGGTGTTCTCGACCGAGTGCCCTTACCGGGTACGACGAGTCCTCCTGTATCAATCGAACCGCGCGATCCATGATCTCAACGGTGATCTCCCGTCCATACCATTGCGCCAGGATCTCCGTTGCCAGCAACGCTGAATCCCGCAGTAGATCCGCCGGCCGTGGCGCGTGACGGCAACCGGCTGCCGTGTCCTGCCGGGTCTCCCGTCGGGCCGCCTCGTCATCCTCAACGGTATTGATCACCTTCTCGAGCGGGTCGACATGTACACGTTCAATCACGGGCAGCTTTTTTCCGCGGTGTCCGGCGATCTCGGAGAGCCGCCAACCCCATGGGTAGCGGCCTTGCCCGCCCCAACCGCCCAGGCCACCCGTCCGGGCGGAAGCTGGCGACGACTGCTGTATCCGACTCGCGGCAGAAGTGGACGTTCGTGTCGATCTTCCAGCTCACATCGAAGTCACTCTGCGTGACATGACGGCCCGGATCGCGTTGGCGGCATTTCGTTGCATCCGGGCTTAGCCTGGGCGAGCTCGCCCATCATTTCTCGCCGGAATGCGTGATAGTCGACTTCGATCGCGTGCCGGGGCGACGGATCGGACCGAGAATGCGCGCGCGCGACTTCGCGGCGGATGCGCGTATCGATGTCGGACGGGCGTCTCACCCGCCCGCTGATCTGCAGCGCCGCGAGGCGTGCCTGGTAGTCGGCGAGCTGCCAGATGCAGCCGATCGGCTGGAACAGGCCGATGAAGAAAAGGCTTGGTATCGTCGGATGCATCATCTTCAGATAGAGTGGCGGCGTCTTGGCCATGTCCCAGCCGGCGATCCGCTCGGACAGGAACGGGAAGCTCGTGCGAAAGCCGGTTCCCATGATGATGACGTCGAATTCTTCCTGTGTGCCGTCGGTGAAGTGGACAATGTTTCCGTCATAGCGCTCGATGCCGCGGCGCGCGACGAGCCGGCCATCGCGTAGCGCGTCGAGTACGCTGGAATTCAAGGTCGGGTGTTTCGCGAGCGGCGCTTTGGTCGGGGTCTGTAGACCGTATTCTTCCCATTTACCGATCACGAGCCGCAGCCAAAGCTTCAGTGCCGACTGGAGTAGCGGCTTTGGAATCTTGCCGTACCAGGACCCATAGAGGACGTCCATCGGCTTCCCGGACATGAGTTTCGGAATGAAGTAGGTCCCCTCGCGCATGCTGAGCGCGGCCCGCGAGGCGAGGTGGGCGACGTCGACGGAAATATCAGCGGCCGAGTTTCCTGCGCCGACCACGAGCACGCGCTGGCCGCGGAACGGCTCGGGGCGCTTGTAGGCGGAGGAGTGAACGATCTTGCCTGTGAACGTGCCCGGGTATTCAGGCACGAGCGCTTCGCGGTGGTGGCCGGAGCAGACCAGCAAGCTGTCGAAAAGTTCAACCCTTGTTTCGCCGTTCGTGATGATACGCACCGCCCATCGGCCGTCGCCGCCGAGCGTGCATTGCTCGACATACGAACCGAGGCGGATGTGCGGCTCGAGCTGAAACGCTCTCGCATATTCGGTGAAGTAGGCGAGCAGCTGCCGGTGCGAAGGAAAGTCCGGGTATTCTTCTGGCATCGGAAAATCGGCGAACGATGACATGCGCCGGGACGAGATGATGTGCGAGCACTCATAGACGCTGGCCCGATGGGGATCGTCGGTGTACGCCCAGTTGCCCCCTATGTCGCTGCTCTCGTCGTAGCAGACGACGTTGCGGAAGCCGACCTGAAGTAGGTTCTTCAGCGCGGTCAGACCGCAGGGGCCTGCGCCGATCACACAGATCCGCGTTTCGCCAGATGAATTCACGGCCTCGTGCAGGGCGCCGTCCTCAGTCAGGTTCCGCTCGCGTGCCGCCAGGATCGCGCTCGCCGTCACCATTCCACTCGACGTCTCCAGCGGACACCGGCGGCGGCAACGGCGGCAACGGCCAAAACCGTAGGTCGAACGGCAGCTCGCAAGGCGAGGCGCCGCAGCACTCGTCCGAGAAACGCCGCTCCTCCGCCGTCCACGCTGACAGAGACCCGCGGGCATTCGGGGAACATTGCGAGATACGCAGCCGTCCTTCTTGGTCCGCAGCCTGCTCCGCGGCGCCGCGGACCGCGCGACGGGCCGAGGCGACGATCTCGTTGAACCCGCGCGGACCGCGCGCGACCGGGGGAGCCCAACGTAGCGCGCGGCCAGGAGAATGTGCGCGGGGAGCGGCACGCGGCCATGGTGGTGGCCGATCAGATGCGGACGGCGACAAGGGTCGCGGCCAGCACGGCGGTCGCGAGCGAGAGGAGCCGCAGTCCGGTCTCGGCAGGAGCGGTGAGCCGCCTGGCGTCGAGCGGCTCTTTGCTCCCGTCGGCGAGCTCGAGCTCGCCGCGGACGGCGATCACCCGGCGTCGCACGTACCGCACGTGGTGCGAGAGCGCGCGCTGGGCGAGCGAGAGCAGCACCGCAAAGACCGCGGCGAGCACAGTCACGCCTCGGATGTCGCCCGCGACGGCCGCGTAGCCGCAGAGCACGGGGAAGCCTCCCCACGAGAGCCCGAACCAGAGGTCGGAATGGAAGCGTCCCCCGGCGAGCTCGAGGTTGTACGCCAGCACGAGGAAGATCCCGAGGGGGATGAGGAGCGCGAGCCAGGCCTCGAAGGTAAGCACGCCCACGAGGCCGATCGTGCAGGCGCCCACGGTCGAGACGCCGGCGAGCGCGACGAGAACCCGATCAGGGATGTTGGTGCGCAGCGGTCGCCCGTTCAGCTCGTCGAGGGCGTGCGCGCCGACACCGACGGCGAGCGCGAACGCGGCGACGACGGCACCGAGCCTGTCCCAGGCAACGACGGGCGCGAGACAGCCGCCGATGACGACGTACGACAGGTGCCACGCCGTGTAGGGGGGATGGAGCAGCGTCACGTAGTCCCGCCAGCCGCCGCGCTCGAGCGCGTACCAGGCGGGACGGGAGACCGGCTGAACCTCCCGCGTCATGACGCCTTCGGCCGCACGATCGGGAGGGCTCACGTCTTCCGTCCCCAGATGACGGCGGCGCCGCCGAGACTCAGCCGTTTCACCTCGACCCCGTGGAGTCCCGCCGCGTGCCACCACTCGAGCTGGTGCTCGAGCGGGTGGCGCTCCCAGAAGTCGCGGATCGAGCCTCCGAGGAAGTCGCCGACCTCCCGCCAGCCGTTCCGGAGAAGGCGGCCGGCGAGCGGTAGCACCGCATGGACGTAAAGATCCCAGAGCGGGCGGGCGGCACCACTCGGGACGCCGAAGTCGAGCGAGGCGACGAAGCCACCCGGACGCACCACGCGCGCGAGCTCGGCCAGCGTCGCCGCGGGATCGTCGACGTAGCGAAGGAGGTACGTAACCGTGACGTGGTCGAAGTACTCGGAACCGAGCGGGAGCGCATCCGCCGAGGCATGGATCAGCTTGACCTCGTCGTCGAAGCGACGGCGCGCGACCGCGAGCATCTCGGGACTCTGATCGACTCCGGTCACCCCGAACCCCTGCCGCAGGAGTTCCGCCGCGACCAGCCCCGTCCCTGTCGCCACGTCGAGAACCTGGCCGCCGCGCGGAAGGCACGAAACGAGATAGCGGCGCCAGCGCGGGTCCTGTCCCAGCGAGAGCGTGGCGCCGACGCGGTCGTACGTCGGCCCGAGCGGTGCAAAAAGCGCGCGGGCTTGCTCTTCCACGCTCCGTCCTGACATCCGTCCAATCACACCTTTTCGATCGTCGTGTCGCTACCTGCGGGCAAACCTGCAATTTGATCGGGTCATTGACTAAAGACTGTCTACCTCGCCACCGTGCGACGCCTCGAGAAACGACTGAAAGCTGTTGCTGACCAAATGGCGCAGGACCGGACCGTCGATTTCCACCTCGCTGAACCCGACGCACGCTTGGCCAGCTGGGCGGTACGGGCGCCGACGAAACTGACCTCGACTCGTTGTACCGGTGGCTCCGCGGTCACACTCGTCAGCTTAGGCGGCACGCCGGGGCACCGACATCAATGGAATTCGTGATGAGGTAGCTACCGTGGCCGGCCCGCGACGGTGTTCCCCCGTCCTCCGCACGGTCGTCTGGTGTGCTGACTGTGCGGCTTCTTGATCATCTAATGGTGTGGCTGCTGGTGCGGGAGTGTTGGGCCTGGCACGGTTCGGAGCTGTGCAGGCCGCCGCCGTGCTGGACTACGGGCCCGAGAGCGTGGAGAAGTTCCTCGGCGCGCTGCCCGTGGTCCGTGACCTGCTGGCCCGTCTCGACCTGGTCGCGACCATCGACCGGCTCTGCCCGGTCCGCTCGGATGCCCGGGTCACCCACGGCCAGGTCATCGCGATGGTGATCGCCAACCGGTTGACCTCCCGACCCCGCTGGTCCGCATCGAGAACTGGGCGCGTAAGTGGGCGGTCAAGAAGGTCCTCGGGATCGAGCCGGACGCGCTCAACGACGACCGGGTCGGCCGGGAGCTGGAGGCGCTCGCCGAGCAGGCCGACGCCGCCGTCGGCTCGATCGGCACCGCCGCGATCGTCGCGTTCGGGATCGAGGTGTCCCAGGTCCACCGGGACATGACCAGCATCTCCCTCTACGGGGCCTACGAGCAGGGCGACGACGACTACGCCACGCCCCGGTTCGGCCACCCGAAGGACATCTTCAACCCGGCCCGTCACACCATCAAGACCCGATGTGCGGAGGACCGGGCTTCCCAGCGGTAAAGTCCTTGCCACCATGGCCAGACCCTCGCGCCGTCCAGGTAATCTGCCGGCCGAAGCGACCAGCTTCATCGGCCGCCGCCGGGAGCTCGCCGAACTCAGGAAGAAGCTCACCGAGGCCCGGCTGGTCAGCCTCATCGGGCCGGGCGGGGTCGGCAAGACCCGCCTGGCTATCCGGGCGGCGACCGACCTCGGACGGGGGTTCCCCGGCGGCGCCTGGTTGGTCGAGCTCGCTGAAGTCCGGGACCCCGCACTCGTCGGCAACGCCGTCATGGCGGCGTTGGACCTGCGGGACCAGGCCGCGACCGAGCCGGTGGCCCTGCTGCTGTCATACCTGCGGGACAAGCAGCTGTTGCTGGTCGTGGACAACTGCGAGCATCTGATCGAAGCGGCCGCTCGGCTCGTGACCGAGGTCATGAGAGCCGCACCAGGCGTGCGGGTGATCGCCACCAGCCGGGAGCCGGTATCGATACCGGGTGAGCACGTGGTCCCCGTGCCGCCACTGGATCTGCCGTCGGCTCACCCGCGGGTGTCTCTCCCGCAACTGCGACAGAACGAGGCGATCATGCTGTTCGCCGAACGGGCGGCGGCTGGATCGGGCAGCTTCGAGTTGACCGCCGCGAACCAAACGGCCGTAGTCGATCTGTGCCGCCGGCTTGACGGGCTGCCGTTGGCGATCGAGCTGGCGGCGGTCCGGACCCGGGTCCTCACCGCGCAGCAGATCCTCGATCGCTTGACTGACCGGTTCGGACTGCTCACCGGTGGCGGCCGGGCCGTCTTGCCGCGTCACCAGACGCTGCGGACCACCATCGACTGGAGCCACGACCTGTTGACGGCCGGCGAGCAGATCCTGCTGAGGCGGCTATGGGTGTTCGCGGGAAGGTTCACCCTCGACGACGTCGAGTCGGTTTGCACGTCCGACGACGTGCCGGCCGCACAGGCACTGGATTTGCTGTCGTCGCTTGTCGACAAATCCCTGGTGGTGAAGGAGGACGTCAAGGACATCGCGTGTTACCGGCTACACGAGACGATGCGCGAATATGCCGACCTCAAGGCAGGAGAAGCGGGCGAGGTGGCGGCCGTCGAACTACGCTGCGCCGACTACTACCGGTCGAGGTGCCTGCGCTCGCGGGCGGACGCCCGGTACCGGATCGTCGAATGGCTCGACTGGATGGACCTGGAGATCGACAACATCCGCGCTGTCCTTCAGCGATGCGTGGCGCACCAAGACAGCGAACGCGGACTGGATCTAGCCAGCTCGATAGGGTGGTACTGGATTACCCGTGCGACCAGCGAAGGCGTCTGGTGGCTCGATGAGCTGCTCGAGGCGGGAAGTGGAAGCCCGCAGGCCCCCGCCTTGGCCCACTTCCTCCGCGGATTCCTCGCCGTACTGCAGTCCGATCCGACGGCCGCCACGCCGGCGCTGGAACGAGCGGCGGCAGCGGCTCAGGATGCAGGGCAGGTCAGCCTGCAGTCACAGTCGCTGTCCTTGGCATCCATCGCCCACCGCATGGCCGGTAATCGTGCATCGGCTAGCCGCTTGCTCGACGCGGCTCGAGCCATCACGACGCCCCTTGGCGATTATCCCGCGACGATCGCGTTGCTGCAGGCCAGAGCGCTCGACGGTCTCATCGAGGGCAATCTCGACACGGTCAGATCGGCGTCCTCAGAAGGCGCGCTTCGCAGCCGCCGAGCGGGCGACCTCTACAGTCACGAGATGATGCTTCTGAACCTCGGCCTCGCCGCTCTGATCGGCGGAGATCTCGACGAGTCAAAGCCGCTGTTCACGGAAGCGCTACGGATCGCCAGCCAGATCGATGACCGGGTGGCGCAGTACTGCCTACTCGACGCATTGGGCTGCCACGCTGCGGGTTCCGGCCAACCACGGCTCGGAGCCCGACTGCTCGGGGCGGCCGAAACCGTGCAAACGGGCGTCGGCGCAACCGTCTTGCCATACCTAGCTCCACTGTTGGCCCATGCCAAAGAATCGGCCAGAACCGCACTCGGAATACACACGTTCCAGACAGAGTTCGAGGCCGGACAACGCCTGAGCCGAGAAGACCCGATCCGCCTGGCGCTCGGCGAACCCACTCACGTTACCGCCGCGGCATCAGGCGATAACCGGACGCCGCCGCTCGGGAAACGGGAAGCCGAGGTCGCACACCTGGTCGTCGACGGATTGAGTAACAAACAGATCGGAGCGCGCCTGCTCATCTCCGAACACACCGTCGACAGCCACATCCGCAACATCCTGAACAAACTTGGATTCAACTCACGCGCCCAGATCGCCGCCTGGATTGCGTCACCCAACCAGTAGCGGATGGTCGACCCCACTACATGAAACGTCCGCTCATCGGCATGAGCGGTTGTCGGCGAACGAGTTTGTACGCGGCTGGTCTCGTCCATTTTCGATCATGCTGGGGTCGGGAGGGGTTCGGGCTGCGTGACTAGAGCCAGCGTTCCGGCTCCGGTCGTCTGCATGGCTCGGAGCAAACTGGGGGCCGGCCTCGGCCCATCCGATAGGGAAGAGTGGTCCGACGGCGTCGAAGACGGCTTTGCCGTAGTGGCCGGCGATGAGGGGTTCCGCGTAGTTCAACGCGAGCGTTACCGTGTTGGAGAAGATGAGCAGACGCCGCGCCGACGGAACCACCTCCACCGGCCCGCCGTGCACGGTCAGGTGCCGCGTGCCGACCAGAAGCGCCACGACCGACAAGTCGACCGCCGACGCGACGAGGAACGCGACGTACGTCGGCACCCCCAGACGAATGCCGAGCGTCGCCACGTTCCCGAACACGAACAGGAACGTCAACCTGACGACGATCCCCACGATCACGGTGACGGTCACCAGACGGACTGCGGCGTCCGGACCTACCAGATGTGCGGAACGCACGTTCGATTCAGCCGATGATGTTGCTTGCTGGGCGCTCACTCGGCATCGCCCCTGGTCAGGAGCCTCGTGGAGACCGGGCGGATGGTGATTTCAAGGCACTGAACCAAGATTGAAGGGTTCTTATTGTGGTGCGTTAGGTCCACCAGATTTTTGATCAGGCACCCAACCTGCGCACATGCGGTTTATGACCTATCGCTTGAGGCCTGGCGTTTTGGATCGGGGCTGGTCAGGACCTCGATGGCTGGTTCGAGCCCCATCTGGACAACCAAGTTTCCGTCATGCGAACCGCCCCCTTTCGGAGGCGTTGCGGCTGCTGACTAGACCGGAAGTCGAGCCAGACAAGGTCGTGCGGACGATCGCCTTCGTCGCCGCGCTCGCCGATCTTGGTATATAGGTCGCCGAGCCCGCGGACCCTCGGCGGCGTCGGCTGGCTGTCTCGGCTGGAGTGTCCGGAGCGGCGTTCGCCGGCGGTCTGCTCACCCTCGGCGCGGTGCTGCTGCTTGGCCGGCACGCGGGTCGGATCGACCCTGCCGGCTGCTGCTGGCAGGGGTGGCGCTTGGGATACCTGTCGCAGGCCGCGACGAGCTTCCTGTAGCTGGGCGTCAACGCAACCATCTGGCGCACCTGCTCGGCATGGTCTCGGGCGCGGAGTGGCAGGCAGTCGGACTGCCCGCTGCCGTCGTCGCCGCGTGCACGATGGGCTATCCTGCGGCCGGAGATCGCCTGTGGTTATGCAGGGGCGGGCTCCAGGTCAGCTTTGTCAAAGGGTGGATAGCTCTCGCTGCCCATTCGCTCGGCCGCGTCAATGTAGGTCGCGAGCGCATCGCGGGATTGCTCGAGCCTGTCTATCTGGTCGTTCAGTCGCTGCAGCCGGGAGCGCATCGCGGCCAGCAGCTCGGGGCACCCGGGCAGCTCCGGGGCCTCTCCGACCGCGCAGGGCAGCAGGTACGCGATGTCCTCGGACGACAGACCGGCACCAAGCAGGTGCCGGATCTGATTCACCCGCAGCACGGCGTTCTCGCCGTACTCGCGGTAACCGTTCACGCCGCGGTCTGCCTCCAGCAGGCCCTGGGCCTCGTAATAGCGCAGCTGATGGGCATTGACGCCCGTCCGACGACTCAGCTCCCCGATCCGCATCGAAACCTCGCTTGACCTTCACACCGGTCTCAACGTTGACGATGCTGCCATGAACGACAGCCCCGACACACCCGTGACAGTCATCGGACTCGGACGGATGGGCCAGGCACTCGCCGGCGCGTTCCTGAAAGCCGGGAATCCCACAACCGTGTGGAACCGCACGACCTCCAAGTCCGACCAGCTGGTGGCCGAGGGCGCACGGCTCGCGCCGACGGTCGGCGACGCGCTCAAGGCAGGTTCCCTGACGGTCATCTGCGTCACCGACTACCAGGCCACGCACGAGCTGCTCGGCGCGACCGACATCGAGCTGGACGGCACAATGTTGATCAACCTGACCTCGGGCGACTCGGCCCAGGCCCGCGAAGCCGCCCGATGGGCCGAGCAGCGTGGCGCCCGCTACCTGGACGGCGCGATCATGGCCATCCCGGCGGCGATCGGGACCGCCGAGGCGGTGATTCTGCACAGCGGGCCGCGGTCGGACTTCGAGGCACACAGGCCAACACTCGGCGCGCTCGGCACCGTCACCTACCTTGGCGCGGACCACGGGCTGGCGTCCCTGTACGACGTGGCTGGCCTGGCCATGATGTGGAGCGTCCTGAACGCCTGGCTCCAGGGCACTGCCCTGCTCAGGACGGCCGGTGTCGACGCCGCGACGTACGCGCCGTTCGCCCGGCAGATCGCTGCCGGCGTGGCCGAATGGCTGCCCGGGTATGCCGAGCAGATCGACAGCGGCTCCTTCCCCGCCGAGGTGTCGGCCCTGGAGACCGACGCGCGGGCGATGGCGCACCTGATCGAGGAGAGCGAGGCGGTGGGAGTCAACGCCGAACTGCCCAGGTTGATCAAGGTGATGGCTGACCGCTCGATTGCCGCCGGACATGGTGGGGAGCAGTATCCCGTGCTGATCGAGGAGTTCGGCAAACCCGGCGACCACTGACCGATCCCGACATCGAGATCTGGCTGGCTTGGCCTTTCCGCCGATGTCAGGCGTGGCTGCCCCGGCTTCGCGGCGCTGGATTGTCAAGTCCGCCGAGCACGGCGCCGGCAGGCTGGCCAGCCCAGGCGATGATCTGTGCTGGTGTTGACGCGGGCCTGGAGTTCGAGAGGCGCGAAGGTCCAGGGCGAGTGATCGGCTCGTCGACCACCCGGGCGCGCAAGCGCAGACCGCAGTGCGGGCTGGAAGGCGAGGGTCGCCCTGGCCGACAGCAGAGCTACGGCCGGTGACGCAGGAGGCCGCCGACCTGCCAGCGTGTGGGGCTCCAGAACCCCGATTTAGGTGGTGACCTGCACGTTTGCCTGCAGGATGGGTCCTGCGTCGGGCAGGCCGGATGATCATGATGTGGTCCCTGTCCTACGCCCTGACACGCAATCCTGATGTGGATCTGTACAGGATCTTCATCCCCGACTTCACCGACGGTCGCGTGATCGTCGTTGACGTCGCGAACCGCCGGCTCATCGCCAGGCCCGAGGTGCTCCCGGCCGGCATCCCGTTCGAACTGGTCGCGCAGGGCCCGTTCATGTTCTTCAACGACCCGGACAGCTCCCGAGCGGGCGCGATCCGGCTGGGCCTCACATCCCGCGGCGCGGCGAAGGCTCACGTGCCACGGGCAAAGGCAGGCATCCTGTGACTCGGTACAACGACCGGGTCGACCTGTGACGGGCAGTGACGATTGTTGACAGGGAATGTAAAGGTGGGATCCCCGACTCGCCAGGAGGCGCAGGCGGCTCAGGAGGCGATCGAACCCTAACGCCCGGTCACCTGGTGGCACCTTCGTGACCAGATAGCAGATTTTCCCCGGTCAGGCCAGATGTTGACTTCGTCACAAAAACTCTGCAAACATCCACCTCCTATCGACCCGACCAGGTCCCCCCTCCACGGCCCGGACGGGCTGCTCGGTCCACCCCCGAGCCAGCCCGCCCCTGCCGAGAGCAGGTAGGGCCCTGATCTCGAAGGACGGGTGGATGCATGAAGCGCGCACGGAACCCACATGACGTTCAGCCGCACCAGCGGCCCGGGTTTCGCCCGGCGGGGCGGCCACCGGCAGGACGACGTCCCGCCGGGAGGCGTACAGCGAGGCGACGCGGGGGGGGGGCTTAGAGCGTGTCTCAGG
>NZ_SJXI01000136.1:0-20227 GCF_004337455.1 Parafrankia sp. BMG5.11
CGCCACACAAGACACGCTCTTAACCACACCGAGGCGGTACGACAGCTGCGGGGGCACCCCCGGCGATGGAGGCTCCATGAGCACGCAGGACGCACGCCCGGCATCCGCCACGCCGACGCGTAGGCGGGGCTCGGTACGACGGACCACGACCCACGACTCGCTGCGGCCGGGCGGGCTACTCGGACCGGTCACCGTCATGGCGCGCGGTCGTGACCTGCGCACCGCGCCCGACGGCGGAAGTACCGTTCTCGGCACGGCACGCCTTGACCTGGAGGTGGGCTACCCGCAGCGGCTCGTACGGCGGATCGCCGGTGACCCGTCTCACCCGGGTCTGACGGCGCTCGCGGGGGTAGCGGTGTCTGCCGGTTTCCGGCAGGCCGTCGACGCCGCGATGCCGGGCGAGCGGACGTCGCGGTCGGTGCGGTTCCAGCTCCTCGACGATCTACCGACGGCACTGCTCGTAGTGGTTACGCGGTGCAGGCCGCCGGCGCGCACCGCTCTCGTCCCAAGCTCACGCTGCAGTATCCGGACCTCTGCGCCGGCTGGGTGGCCGGAGGCACGCTCGTGTCCGGATTCGCCGGGACCGGTAAGATCCCGGTCCACGTCGGTCCGCATGCGCCGTCGGTCGACTCCGACGACCCGCTCGGCTGGCACACCTTCGACCTGCTCCCTCCGCACGGTATGCGCCGTCGTCGCCGGCTCGACGTCTGGAGGGAAGGCGAGATCGCCGCGGTGGAGTGTTTCTTCCGCGACAGTCACGTGGATGACGACGGCGTCGAGACAATCGTGCACGAGTACACGGTCCATGCCACTGGCGATCCAGCGACACGGCGGTTCCTGTCGTGCGAAGCGGACATCGGTGCCCTCCCGTGGCCGGAGTGCCCCGCAGCGGCGGCCAGCGCCACCCGCCTGGCGGGCGAGGCGGCCGAGGGCCTGCGCGGCCGGGTACGCGACACCTTTGTCGGCCCGTCCACCTGCACGCACCTCAACGACACCCTGCGCTCGCTCGAGGACGTCATGGCCCTGCTGGAACGAGTGGACGACGCGCAGGAGCAGGTCCGCACCCGACCGACAGGTGGCCTCGCCAGCTGACGCCGCCACGGGTCAGACCCGGACAGACGGATCATCCAAAGCTCCTGTGGGGTGCCAGAAGTCGGCCTGGGCCCGTGAGCTGGGCTGATGCGGCGGAGCGGACTGTCGGCATGATGGTCAGTTATGTCCATCCGCCTGCTCTATCTGATCTTCGTGCGGGTGTGTGGCTGGCTGGTTCTCCTCGGCCGCTCGTCGGCGTCCAAGGACATCGAGCTGCTGGTGCTGCGACATGAGGTCGCGGTGCTGCGCCGTACCCAGCCGAAGCCCCGGTGGGACTGGGCGGACCGGGCGGTGCCCGCCGCACTGATCCGACTCCTGCCCAGGGCGCTGCGGGCGCACCGGCTGGTCACTCCCGGCACCGTTCTGCGGTGGCACCGCCGCCTGGTCACACGGAAATGGACCCACCCGCAGCGGACCGGACGGCCACCGATCAGCCCGGAGATCGCCACGCTGATCAAGCGGCTCGCGACCGAGAACACGACATGGGGCTACCAGCGGATCCAGGGCGAGGTCCTCACACTCGGCCACCGGGTCAGCGCGTCCACGATCCGCCGGGTCCTGACATCCCTGGGGCTGCCCCCGGCACCGACACGGCAGACCGACACCACATGGCGACAGTTCCTGCGCACGCAGGCAGCGACGATGCTGGCCGTGGACTTCTTCCACGTGGACTGCGCGGTGACGCTGCGGCGTCTGTACTGCTTCTTCGTCATAGAGGTCGGCTCCCGCACCCTCCACATCCTCGGGGTCGCCGCTCACCCGGACGGACCGTGGACCACCCAGCAGATCCGCAACCTCCTCATGGACCTCTGCGACCGGATGGCCGACTTCCAGTTTCTGGTTCGTGACCGCGCCGGCCAGTTCACCGCCTCCTTCGACGCGGTCCTCGCCGACGCCGGCATCACCACCGTCAAGATCCCACCCCGAACGCCCCGGGCGAACGCCTACACCGAACGGTTCGTCCGCACAGTCCGGACCGAAGTCACCGACCGGATGCTGATCTTCGGCGAACGGCATCTGCGCACCGTTCTGGCCGAGTACGCCGCCCTCTACAACGGACGGCGACCCCACCGCAGCCGCGCCCTTCAACCGCCCCGGCCCGACCATCCCGTCGCCGACCTGACGAAGCGTCAAGCGCCAACCCGTCCTCGGCGGCCTGATCAACGAATACGAACGAGCCGCCTAAAACCCCAGGTCACCACCGGTGACCGAGTTCGGGCACCCCACAGGCTCTGACTGTGAGCTCTCGTGAACAGAGCCACGACGGCCTGTCTCGACCAGCCTGCTATCCGCACGAACACCAGGTCCGGTCGGTCGCCCCTGTCAGGCCTTGCGTCCCATCCCCGCACCGATGATCTTAGCGGCGAGGGTGAGCGGGTTCGGCACGTCGTCGCCGGGGTCGGGCCGCCACAACGGGTTGTACACGACACCCGGCTCCAGCAGCTCCAAGCCGTCGAAATACGTCCTGATCTCCTCGAAGGAGCGGAAGCGGCCCGTGCCGAGGTCTCCGAGCATGACCTTCTCGATCTCCGCGGTCTCGGCCCCGCCGTCGACGAAGTGGGTGAGGAAGACGTAGCTGCCCGGGGGCAGGACGTCGACGTACCGCCGGACCAGGCCACCCGGGTCCTCGTCATCGTTGAGGTGGTGGATGATCGCCACCAGCAGAAGCCCGACCGGCTGGTCGAAATCGATCAGGGCCAGAAGATCCGGATCGGCGAGCACGGAATCCGGCTCCCGCATGTCGGCAGTGATGACCGTGGTCCGGTCGTTCTCCGCCAGCAGCGCCCGACCGTGCGCCAGGACGATCGGATCGTTGTCGACGTAGACCACCGTGGACTCCGGGGCGATCGCCTGCGCCACCTGATGGGTGTTCTGCACCGTCGGCAGCCCGGCCCCGAGGTCGACGAACTGTCGGATACCCGCGTTCGTCATGTGGCGCACGCCTCGGCCGAGCACCGCCCGGTTGTAGAGCGGCACCTGCGCCCCGTTCGGGGTGAGCGCCATCAGCGTGTCGGCGATGGCCCGGTCCGCGGGGAAGTTGTCCTTGCCTCCGAGCAGGGCGTCGTAGACGCGGGCGACGCTCGGCTTGGTGGTGTCGATGTCGGCGGGCATCACCCGTCCGAGGGCATCAACGACGAGTGGCACCGAGGGCGGGTAGTGCGGGCTCTGATCGGACACGGCATCCTAAAGCGGCGAGTAGAGGCGCAAGGGGAACTACTCAGACCATATCCGGCCAGACACGGTCTGCACACAGATCGGCTGGCTTCGCCGTGCTGTCCCTCCGCGCAACGCAACTGACCGGCAGCGCCGCCGCCCGGGCGGCGAGGACGGCGGGGGCGTGCGGCTGGGAGAACTATTCGGTCGGTTTGTCGCGCGCGAACCGCAGGGAGACTTCCATGATCCCGTTGTCCTCGGTCGAGATTCCCGGGATGCTGGGGTTCGGGATGTTGTAGTCGGCGAAGGTCACCGGGATCTGGCCGACGACCTGGATCTGGTCGCCGGAGCGGCGGGCCTGCAGATCCATCGTGACGGGGTGCGGGGTGCCGTGCATCGTCAGTGTCCCGGTGGCCTTGTACGTGCGGGTCTCCTCGCCGGGCGGCACGGAGCCCAGGTCGATCGGTTCGGTCAGCGTGAACTGGGACGTCGGATAGGTCTCGACATCCATGATCCGGCCACGGAACTGGTTGTCGCGGCGGTCCTCGTCGCTGGCCACCGAGACCATCTGCACCTCGAACTGAGCCTCGGTGACGTCGGTGTCCGCGATGGTCATCGACCCGGAGACGTCCGAGGTGCGTGTGGGTGCCTGAAACTCGTCCGTGAGCCCTGAGCAGGGGTTTTGGCTCACTCGACGATCCCACCCGATGATCGATAGGCCTTCCGTCGAAGGCGATCGGACACCTGTACCTCTGCCTGTCGTCCAGCCGTGCTCTGCCGGCCATCAGGTGCTGTTGACCGGGACACCACCGTGTGGATGATCCTGGCCATGGCGGTTCGGCTGATCTACCTCGTCTTCTGTCGGCTGGTCGGCTGGCTGGGGTTGGTGGCCCGCAGCTCGGCGACGAAAGACGCCGAGATCCTTGTGCTCCGCCACGAACTCACCGTGCTACGCCGCCAGGTGTCCCGGCCCCGGTTCTGCTGGGCCGACCGCGCGACCCTCGCCGGGCTGGCACGGCTGCCCCCGCGCGCCTCATCGCCGATCCTGCTGGTCCGCCCTGAACGGAGATCCGCCAGCTGATCCTCCGCCTCGCCAAGGAGAACCCCCGCTGGGGCTACCGCCGCATCCACGGCGAACTCGTCCAACCCGGCTATCAGGTAGGCGCCAGTACCGTCTGGACGATCCTGCGCTCCGCCCACGTCGATCCCGCACCCCGCCGCTCCGGCCCCACCTGGCGACAGTTCCTGCACACCCAAGCCCACGCCCATCCTCGCCTGTGACTTCTTCACCGTCGACACCGTCCTGCTGAGCAAGCTGTACGTGCTGTTCTTCATCGAAGTCGAATCCCGCCGGGTGCATCTCGCCGGTGTGACCCGCCACCCGACGAACAGCCGGGTCACGCAGCAAGCCCGCAACCTGCCCATGACCACAGGCGAGTGGGCGGAACGGTTCCGGTTCCTCATCCGTGACCGCGACACGACGTTCACCGCCGCCTTCGACACCGTCTTCACCACCGACAACATCGATATCGTGCGGACACCCGTACGGACCCCGGTCGCGAACGCTTTCGCGGAACGCCGGGTCGGCACCGTCCGCCGCGAATGCCTCGACCACCTCCTCATCCTCGGCGAACGACACACCACCGCCGTCCTCACCGACTACGTCGACCACTACAACCACCACCGACCCCACCGGTCACTCCAACAACAGGCACCGCTCAGCACCGGCACCAGCCCACCGCCCGAACCCGACACCTCGGCCGTCCGACATGATCGACTCGGCGGGCTCATCCACGAATACCGGCAGACCGCATGACCCGACCCCAGTTTCCGGCACCCACACGTCGATGCGGGCTTTGCTGACTGTCGGCCACCGTGTCCGAAAACAGACCGCCGAGCTCCTTCCGGCGAGCCGATTTCGTCGGTGCGGAGTCGACTCTCGGCGTCGTCCTCACGATTTCTCGGACCCGGCATCTCGACCGAGTCGATCAAATGTGCGGATCTGCGTTGCCGTGGTACGGTCGAGATCAGGCCGGTCATTTACGAATGTCGCCGCTCGAGCGATGTCGTCACCGGTCGTGGCCGGCCGGCGTCTTCATCGCCGGGGTTAGGTGGCCGTCATGGCGGCAGGCCAGATGATTTCTTTCCTCGATCGTGCCGATTTCGCGCGTTTTGACGACGACGGCGGCGCACCAACCCGGCTTCGCGTGGCCTCGGCGGACGCCTGTCCCGAAGCTCCCACCGGTGACCGTGGGCTACGGCTTTCCCTCGCTCCCGCCGGCGGCCGCGGTTCCTTTGACGGAGTCTGGTGGCCACACGGCCGGCGGCTGGACCGTGAGGCTCCAGCGCTCGTCGCGGCGCTGTCCGCCGCCGGTCACCCGATCAGTCGACTGTCGGTCAACGGTGACATCTGGACCGGTATCCCCCGCCGGTTCCCCCAGTCGACCCGCCCACCGGTGCGGATCAGCTGGTTCCGCACCCTCGATCCGCACACGGTCACCCTGGACGGCGGCAACCGCCCCAGGTTCTTTCTCCTCGTGATCCCGCCCGACACGGCCGCGGACGTGGCAGCCGATGTCCTCCGGATGGCCGCGGCCGGCGGACTGTCCGGGCCGTCCGGCCAGATCCTGCGCCACGCGGGCGCCGTGCCGCTCGGCGCCCGGTCCGGAGCGCCGTGAGGATCGCGATACTCGCGCCGGTCGCGTGGCGCACTCCGCCCCGGCACTACGGCCCCTGGGAGCAGGTCGCCAGCACCATCGCGGAGGGCCTGCTCGGGCACGGGGTGGACGTGACGCTGTTCGCGACGCTGGATTCGGTGACGGGCGGCGAGCTGGACGGCGTGTGCCCGCACGGGTACGCCGAGGACCCGTCCCTCGACGGCCGGGTATGGGAGGCCCTCCACGTGGCCCACGCGCTGGCCCGCTCCAGCGAGTTCGACCTCGTGCACAACCATCTCGACTGGCTGCCCCTCGCGTTCGCGCCGAGCTTCCAGGCCCCCATGGTCACGACGATCCACGGTTTCTCCGATCCGCGGATCGTCCCCGCCTACGCGCGGGCGGCCTCGGCATACGTGTCGATCTCGGACGCCGACCGCAGCCCCGAGCTGAAGTACGTCTCGACTGTTCACCACGGCGTCGACCTGGACGAGCTCCCGTTCTCGGCAGCGGGCGGAGACGACCTGGTCGTGCTCGGCCGGGTCCATCCCGACAAGGGCACCGCGGTCGCCGTCGATATCGCCCGCCACGCGGGGCGGCGCCTGGTGATCTGCGGAATCGTCCAGGACGAGCGGTACTTCGCCGAGCAGGTGCTCCCGCACGTCGACGGGGACCGGGTCCGTTACCTCGGCTCGGTAGGACCGGCCCAGCGGGCCGAGGTCCTGGGCTCAGCCGCGGCGCTGTTGCATCCGATCGCGTTCGATGAGCCGTTCGGGCTGGCCGTCGTCGAGGCGATGGCCTGCGGCACGCCGGTCGTCGCCTACCCACGCGGAGCGATGCCGGAGGTGGTCGACGAGGGGGTGACCGGCTTCCTGGTGGACGGGCCGGTGGCCGCGGCGGTTGCCGTGGATCGCGCCGCAGCCCTTGACCGCGCCGCCTGCCGGGCCATGGCACGGCGGAGGTTCTCCACCGCGCGCATGGTCGCCGACTATCTCGCCGTCTACGCGAGCGTTCTCGCCGACCCTGTCTTCTGATCCCGCCGCCCCCGCGGGCTGGTCACCCGGCGGGAACCATGCGTGCGAGGAGCCGGTCGACGGGCACGCTGGCCATCCCGATCCGGGTGTCGCCGATCCCGTACGGCAGCCACAGCAGACCGTGGTGGATCAGGCTGCCGCAGGAGTAGACGACGTTGGGGACATAGCCCGCGCTCTCCTGCCCGGTCGGGGCGAGCAGTGGTTCGGGCAGCGCCGCGACCACCCTTCCCGGGTCCTCGAGATCAAGCAGGATCGCGCCGATGGTGTACGTCCGCATCGGCCCGACGCCGTGGGTGAGCGTGAGCCAGCCCGCGGACGTCTCGACCGGGGAGCCGCAGTTGCCCACCTGGAGCAGTTCGAAGGCGACCCGTGGTCCGTGGAGCGGACGCGCCGGCCCCCACACCTGGCCGTCGTCCGATGCGGTCAGGCCGGTGGACTCGCCGTCGGAGCGACAGAGCGCGAGGTGGCGACCGTCGACCAGCCGGGGGAACAGCGCCATGCCCTTGTTACGGGCGGCCGGGCCGGTGAGCGGTGCGGTGGTGAAGGCCCGCAGGTCGGGGCTGGTGAGTAGGCGCGGGGAGATGTCCGTGCCGTCGAAGGCGGTGTAGGTGGCCCGGTAGTCCGCGGTCCCGTCCGGCGCGGTGAACCGGACGAATCGCGCGTCCTCCATGCCGTTGCTCTCGCTGGTGACGGTGGGCCACAGCACCCGTTGTGGCAGGGCGCTGTCGGGTGGGAACTCGACCCGCCGCAATGATCCGGCGATCGAGCGGATCCCGGCGAGGATCCCGGGTGCCTGGGGGCGGCGGAGCAGGTCGGGGGGAACCGCGGCGAAGGCACGGGAGAGATCGGGGTCGGGTTCACTGCCGGGCCGCCGTGGGTCCAGGCTCTGGAGGACGGCACGGGTGACCTCGTCGTCGAGCCCGTGTTCGGTGAGCACGGCGCGCAGCCGGGCGGCCTCCCACTCGACGGGTACGGCGACGCCGGTGGTGAGTGGGCCGGTCCGCGGCTCCAGGCGCACCGCCGGGCCCGGACCGATCACTGCGACGGCGAAGCCGATCGAGGACAGATGGCCCTCCCCGACGGCGCGCAGGCTCAACGCCAGTCGCAGCGTGCCGGACGGCAGCCCGGTCTGGTCGGGGTGCGGCACCGCCGAGGGGTTGGTGACGGCCGCGCCCTCCACCGCGTACTCGGCGGTGAAGCACGCGCCGAGCAGCAGGGTGCGCGCCGCGGAGAGCTCCGTGGGTACCAGCACCCGGGGAGCCACCACCGCGGCGTGCCGCGCGAGGATGCCCCGGTAATCCCGGTGGCGCGGCTCGAACCGTTCGAGGAGGTCGGCGACCAGGCTGTCGACCTCCCGCTCGGGCAGGGCGAGCGCCCGGGCCACGATGCCGGCGGCCCGGGAGTGCGGCTGGCTGCCCTCCTCACCGGGCAGGAAGAGCTTCGCGATGACCCGGTCGCTGTTCGGGGAGAGCCCCAGCGGGTGCCGCGTGACCAGGTCGTTCCGGGCCGACCCGGCAGCTGTGGTCCGGGTGCTGCCGATCAAGGCGTCGATGCCAGGAGGCGGCGGGCATGCTGGGTCGTGGAGAGCAGGGCGAGCGTCGATTCGGCGCCCTGGTTGAGGTTGCGGCCGCCGGGCTCGAGGCCGTCGTAACAGCCGCCGGTGTCGGGGTTGAGTAACGCCATCGAGCTGTCGTTGTCCCCGAGGAACCACCCGTGGGCGCGGCCGAGGCCGGTCAGCCACCTTTTCCGTCCGGTCGCCGCGTGGGCGCGGGCGCAGGCGTCCGCGATCGCCGCGGCCTCGATGGGCTGCTGGTCGAAACCGGGCCCGGGATCTCCCCCCGGCCGGCGACCGCCGACCGGGGTCGGTGACAGGTTCCCGTCACGGGTCTCCACCTGGAGCAGCCACGCCAACAGCCGCAGACCGTCCGCGAGCACCACCTTGTCGGGCAGGCACATGCCGGCGAGGATCAGTGCCTCCGGGACGGCCCCGTTGGCGTAGCGCAGGGTGGGCTCCGGCCACGGCCAGCCCGGGTTGGCGCCGACCGGTCCGATCACCTCGACGGCGGCGGTGAGCAGCGCGCGCGCCGGCTCGTCGTCCGGATGGGCGAGCAGCACCTCTCCGGCACCGAGCGCCGCGAACGTCATGGCCCGCGGCCAGGGCGAGCGGCGCCCCGCACTGGCTAGGAAGCCGGCCCGCGCCGAGGCCCGCAATCGCCGCGTCGGCGCGGAGGCGGCCGCGGTGCCCAGCCCCCACAGCGCCCGGCCCCAGCAGTCACCGAGGCCGGGATCGTCCCGCCACCGCCCGTCGCTGTCCCGCCGGTTGCGGACGGCGCCGTCCACCGCCTGCGCGGCCAGCACGAAGGCGAGGTAGCGCTCCAACAGCCGCACCAGGTCCACCCCGGGCGACGGCTCGCGGGTGAGGACGACCAGGCCGCGCGCGACGTCGTCCACGCAGTAGCCGTGCTCCCGGCGTGGCACCGAACCGAGGGCGTGCTCGAACAGTCCGATGCCGTCGGTGAGCCGGAACAGGTGATCGAACGAGATCGCGGAGCTCACCGGGCCACCGGCACGGGCGCGGTCGACAGCCGGCTCCCGGTGCGGGCGACCAGTCCGGCGGCCAGCCGCCGGTAGCGGCCGGCGACCGCCGGCCACAGCAGGTCGGGGGCCTGCGCGGCTGCGGCGCTGGCCAGGCCGGCGCTCACCGTCTCGTCTGTCGTTATGCGGCGCACCGCGGCAGCGATGGCCGCCGGGTCCCGGTGCGGCACGAGCAGTCCGCTGCCGTCGCCGAGGAGCTCGACCGCGTGCGGGAACCGGGTGGCGACGATCGGCCGCAGCGCGGCGACCGCCTCGATGAGGACACCGGAGGTCACCTGGTCGACCGAGTCGTACGGCAACAGGACGACGTCGGCCCGGCGCACGAGCCCCGCGAGGGACACCGGATCCAGGTAGCGATCATCGAAGCTGACCGAGCCGGTCAGGCCGAGGCCGCGGATCCGGGCGGCCAGCCCCTCCCGGTACGCCTCGCCCTCCCTGGCGAGGACCTTCGGATGGGTCTGGCCCGCGATGACGTAGTGCGGGGCGGGATCGAGGTCGGCGAGGTCCGCCATCGCGGCGATGCCCCACTCGATGCCCTTCCCGGGCCCGATCAGACCCCAGGTGAGGATGATCGGCCCGCCGCTGTGCTCCTTGGGCGCCCGGCGGTTGTCCGCCGCGCCGTGCGGGATGACCACCACCCGTCGTGGATGGACCTGGAAACCCTCGACGAGCCGGACCCGCGCGGTCTCGGTCATCACGACCAACGCGTCCGCCGACGCGACCACGGACTCCAGGACGTGCCGCTGGTGCGGGGTCGGTTTCACCAGCACGGTGTGCAGGACGACGATAACCGGAACGTCGAGAGCGTCGAGCACCGCGAGCACCTCGTCGCCGTCCGGACCTCCGTACACGCCGTACTCGTGCTGCACCACGGCGACGTCGAAGCCGTTCAGCAGCCGTGCCGCCGCACGCGGACCGCCCGGCGTGCCGGCGACGAGATCTCCGACCAGAACCGGCCGGCTGGTCCGACCGGATCGACCCGGTGGTCGGGTTAGCGGTGCGGCCGGCTCGGCTGTGGCACCGGCTCGGTCGGTGGCGTCCAGGAGGCGCACCACCCCACTGGACGCACCGGGCGTTGGACTGTTCAGCTCGTCGAACAGGGCGGCAGCGAAGGTCGCGAGACCGCACTGGGTGGGCGGATAGGTGCTGAGGAAGCCATAACGCAGGGGCACGAGCTGATTCCTCCCAGGCTTGAGCCGTGTGGAGGAGTGCCGGCCGCCAGCGGGGCCCAAAACGAACATGATGATCGGGTCATGACCCGGGCACCCGTCGCGCCGGAGGTTGACACTCAACCTTGTCGAGTGTTAACCCACTTATAGTCTTCAGGAATATCGAAAGCAACCGGGGAACCGGCCGGCACCACTCGCTGTCGAGTCTGGACACTTTCGGCGGCCCGTCGTCCGCCGCCCTGGCCGGGGCCCTTCACCCGGTCGGCGTGCCACGGCGCGTGAACGGCCGCCGTGGTCACCGCCGGGCCCGCAGCCTCGAACGGACCGTTTTCATCGCCACGGACGAGATATCCGGGAAGTGGATTGCGAGGATGGCAATATCGTCCTGGGGCGGCCCGTCGGCAAAATCAAGCACCGCCGCCTCGATCGTCGCGGTGAGTCGGCCGGCGGCCGGATCAGTGGCCGCGAGCAGCGTCCGCAGCCGATCATCGCCGTACTGGTCGTTCCCACGGCGGGCCTCGGTGACGCCGTCCGTGTAGAGCAGGATGGTGTCACCGGGACCGAATCTCGGCCGGCTGGTGGTGAGCTCCGGGTCCTCGAAGACGCCGAGCACCAGGCCGTGGGAGCCGATGGGGGTCACCGTGCCGTCGCGCCCGCGGAGCAGAACCGGAGTGTGCCCGGCTGAACAGAGGGCCAGGGTCCGATTTCGCCGGGACCGGTCCACGGCCATGTATGCGACGGTGAGGAACCGCTCACTGTCGGGATGCTGGGTGAGTAGTGCCCGGTTGAGCTGGTTCAGAATGGCGGCCGGATCACGGGTGCGACTCGCCGCCGCCCGGATGGTGTAGTGCGCCAGCGCGGTCACCTTGGCCGCCTCGACACCCTTGCCGGCAACATCGCCCAGAACCACGCCGAAACTGGTACGACCGGTCTGGAAAACGTCGAAGAAATCGCCCAGGACCTCGGCGCCTTCGCCCGCCGGGCGGTAGCGGGCCGAGACCTCCAGGCCGGGGATCTCCGGAACCTCCGGGGGGAGGAGACTCTGCTGGAGAGTCCGGGCCAGGGCGGTCGCTGCCGCCGCCACGTGACGCAGCGCGATCTCGCTCGAAACGGCCTGGGCGAGGGTCTCCAGCAGTTCGAGGTCGCGGGCCGTCCAGAGCCGGGGGCGGACGTCGGCCGCCCCGAAGGCACCGAGCGTGCGGCCGCTCGGATCGCTGAGCGGGAAGCTGGCCCATGCCCTGATACCGGCCGACTGGACGAACGAATCACCCCGGACGCGATCGTCGCGGCCGGCGTCGGGCACGACCAGCGGCCGACCCGTGCCGATCGCCAGGCGGCAGAGGCTGTCTGCCGCTGCGATCTGCCGACCGGTGAGGTCGCCCGCCGCCGTACCCGCACGGGACTTCCAGTAGGAACGCCCGTCGTCCATCGCCATGACGAAGGCGAACGGGGCGCCGAGCATGACTGCCGCCAGGCGGGTCAGCCGGTCGAAGGGCTCCTCCGGCTCGGCGCGGAGCAACACCGAGGCGGCCTGGTCGGAGCCCGCGTCACGTGCCGGCCCGGTCCCTTCCGGCGCCGACGCATTGTCCACCTCGCAAGCCTAACCGCACTAACCGCACGATTCTGCTCCGCGGCAAAAGCCGGTGGCTCGTGGCCTACACCAGCTGCCGCAAACCGTCCGTCAGCCGCATCAGGCACCGCACCGTGCCACCTCCGTGCCGTCGCCGACGACCGTCGGCCGGGAGGACTGGGCGGACCGGCGCCGCCGGGTGATCTCCTCGACGTTGCGGTGTGGACGTCCTTGCCGCGCGGCTGCCTGGCCATCGTCGAAACTCTGCCGGATCACGTCGAGAGTCAGGTTTCGATCAGTGTCGTTCAGGCCCGTGGTCAGAGCCTCGAAAATCGTCACATCGTTGCTTCCAGCTCATGACGCACTATCCAGTCGTATGGGTGCCTGCCCAATTTTCCGGACAGCAACCCAATTTCCGCATGTTCACCGGTCTGGTGACGAACCGCACCCGTGGCAGGGCAGACTCGGATGCGCCGGTTCGCGCGGCCGGGCCATGACACTGGTCGAGATCTCGGGGAGAAGACGTTCCATGATCCGCTCGCGGGGCTGACGAATGGGCGGGCTTCGTGCGTAGGCGGAGGTCGCGCAGCAGGCAGACCTCGGAGAGATGGTGGATCAGCTCGCGGTGGATGTGCAGCACCAGATCGGCCATCGGAGCATCGGGAAGGGCTCCGTCGCGCCGATCAGGACCCTGTGGGGTGCCAGAAGTCGGCTTGGGCCTGTGACCTGGGATGATGCGGCGGAGCGGGCTGCCGGCATGATGGTCAGCTATGTCCATCCGCCTGCTCTATCTGATCTTCGTTCGGGTGTGCGGCTGGCTGGTCCTCTTCGGTCGTTCGTCGGCGTCGAAGGACATCGAGCTGCTCGTGTTGCGGCACGAGGTCGCGGTGCTGCGCCGTACCCAGCCCAAGCCGCGGTGGGACTAGGCAGACCGGGCGGTGCTCGCCGCACTGATCCGACTCCTGCCCAAGACGTTGCGAGCCCACCGGTTGATCACCCCGGGCACCGTCCTGCGGTGGCACCACCGTCTGATCACAAAGACGTGGACCTACTCGCGGCGGAGGGGCCGACCTTCGGTCAGCACGGAGATCGCCATCCTCATCGAGCGGCTCGCGACCGAGAACACGACATGGGACTACCGGCGGATCCAAGGGGAGCTCCTCACACTCGCCCACCAGGTCAGCGCGTCCACGATCCGCCGGATCCTGAAGACCCTCGGTCTGCCGCCGGCGCCCCAGCGGCAGACCGACACGACGTGGCGGCAATTCCTGCGCACCCAGGCCTCGACCATGATGACAGTCGATTTCTTCCATGTGGACTGCGCCGTGACACTGCGGCGCCCGTACTGCTTCTTCGTCCTGGAAGTCGGCTCCCGCACCGTCCACATCCTCGGGGTCGCCGCTCACCCGGACGGACCGTGGACCACCCAACAAGCCCGGAACCTCCTCATGGACCTCGGCGACCGGATGGCCGACTTCCAGTTTCTGGTTCGTGACCGCGCCGGCCAGTTCACCGCCTCCTTCGACGCGGTCCTCGCCGACGCCGGCATCACCACCGTCAAGATCCCACCCCGGACGCCGCGAGCGAACGCCTACGCAGAACGGTTCGTCCGCACCGTCCGGACCGAAGTCACCGACCGGATGCTGATCTTCGGCGAACGGCATCTGCGCACCGTTCTGGCCGAGTACACCGCCCTCTACAACGGACGGCGACCCCACCGCAGCCGCGCCCTTCAACCGCCCCGGCCCGACCATCCCGTCGCCGACCTGACGAAGGAACGGATCTGTGCCAACCCGTCCTCGACGGCTTGATCAACGAGTACGAACGGGCCGCCTAAAACCCCAGGTCAGGGCCGGTGACCGAGTTCTGGCGCCCCACACGACCGGATCCACATCGGCACCTTCACCGGCCCCACCGGCACCTTCCAGCAGGTCACCGAACTGACCAAGCCCGCCCGCAACCTGCTTGCGGCCCTGAACATCGACCCGTCACGGACGATCAACCAGCTCAGCACACCAGAACCCTGACCAGACCCGCCCCGGATCTCACTGAAGCCTAGAGAAACGGCCCGCAGCGGCACATCGGCATGTCCGCCCAGGTCACAGCCATGATCGCTACTCTAGCCGAACCGAATTACGCGGAACCCAAGACAGTGGGCACCCCAAAAATCCCGCCGGTTACATACGCGATCTACCGGCTACCAAAAGCCCAGGTCACGAGGCGTTGTCTGGGAGCCGATCAAAAGAACGCCGGGCCATCCCGCCGGATTGCGCGTCGGCCGGACTTGACACCCTCCCGACCCGTAACTACGGTAAGCACTTATTGAACGTCACGTCTCACATAACGCACAGGAGATGATCCTGGTCTCCAGTCATCACGCTCGGGTGGACGTCGTTGCCGACGGCCAGACACGGGTGGATCGTCGTCGCCGCCGTCGCGAAAACAACTAGCCCCACCGTTTTCGTGGGTGAGGTCTTGTCCCGTCGCTGACGGCCCGCCGTGCTCGAAACGAAAGTCGGTTCCCCGGGCGTCCGAGGTCAGCCGTCTGAGGACAAGAATCCACCGCGCCCCGACGACCGATGCGGCTCGCCTTTCTGGAGGGAGTCGTACGTGGAAGCTGTGCGCGGCCGTGAGACCAACCGTCCAGCTTGCTGAGCCGGAAGAGGCACACCTGGAATCAGCAGATCGTTCGGTCGGGCCCCGCGCTCACACGTGGGGCGGCCGCCTGCCCGCCCGCTGCAGGGGAGTGGAGCCGTAGTGACCAGCGAAGCACCGATCCAAGCCGCGCCCTTTCCCGGCCCGCGAAGGCGCCAGAGCGTGACGCAGTTGTTCACCGAGGCAAGGGCGCGCGTGGAATCAGCGCACCGGGCCGTGATCGAGGTGTTGCCGGCCGAGATCCGGCACGTGGCGGGTTACCACATCGGCTGGTGGGACGCCGCCGGCCGGCCCGCCGACCGCATGGGCAAGGCGGTGCGTCCCACCTTGACGCTCGCGAGTGCCCGCGCCGCCGGGCCAATCTCGAACGCCGCGGAGGCGGGCCGCGCGGCGGTGGCGGCGGCCGTGGCGGTGGAGCTTGTGCACGACTTCTCGCTGCTGCACGACGACGTGATGGACAAAGACCTCAGCCGGCGCCATCGAACGTCTGCCTGGGCGGTGTTCGGCACGTCTCGGGCGATCCTGGTCGGCGACGTGCTCCTGGCTGCTGCCCTGCAGGTGATGGCGGCCGACGGTACGGCCGGCGCACGGGGCATGGCCGTGCTGACCGCGGCCGTGCAGGACCTGGCCGCCGGCCAGTCGGCCGATCTGACGTTTGGCGAGCGCGGGGAGGTGTCCCTGCTCGAGTGTCTGGCCATGGCCGAGGGGAAGACCGGCGCCCTGCTGGGGGCGGCCTGCCAGCTCGGGGCGATGGCAGCTGGCGCCAATGACGATGTCGCCGCCTGCTACCGCGACTTTGGGCGCCAACTCGGCCTGGCCTTCCAGCTGGTCGATGACGCCCTGGGAATCTGGGGCGATCCGAAGGTGACCGGCAAACCGGTCGGCTCCGATCTGCGCGCCCGCAAGAAATCCCTTCCCGTCGTCGCTGCCCTCGCCTCAGGCACGGCCGCCGGCAAACATTTGGCCTGGCTGTACCGGCGGGAGGAGGCGCTGGACCAGCAGGCTGTCGCCCACGCCACACGCCTGATCGAGCAGGCCGGTGGCCGGGACTGGACGGCCGCCGAAACGCGGCGCCGGACCGAGGCGGCGCTGGCCGCACTGGAGCGGGCCGCACCGGATCCGGCCGCCGAAAGCGATCTGCGGACCCTGGCCATCTTGATGACCAGCCGGGACCACTGACATTCGCGCTCGGCCGCGCCATTTGCTGGACCGTCCACGGACCGCCTCAGTCGCCGCCATCGTCCACGCATTCGCCACTGTCGACCCATCGGTCGACGAAGCCCCCAACACGCGGAGGTACGTCCGTGAACGACCTCGGTTCCGTCCCGCTGGCACCCGGCGCGTGGCCAGCGCTCGGTCACCTGGCCGTATTGGCCCGCGACCCGCTGGCGTTCTTGTCATCACTGCCGGCGCACGGCGACCTGTTGCGGATTCGGCTGGGCCCGGTGTCGGCCGTGGTGGTATGCGACCCCGAGCTGACCCGCACAGTCCTGATCGAGGACCGGACCTTTGACAAGGGCGGCCCGTTGTTCGACCGGGCTCGGGAAATCGCGGGCAACGGCCTGGTCACCTGCCTGCACGACGAACATCGTCGCCAGCGGCGGCTGGCTCAGCCGGCTTTTCACCGGTCCCGCCTTCCCGGCTATGCGGACGTCATGACCGATAAGATTATCCAGACGACCGGTCGCTGGCGCGAAGGCCAAATCGTCGATGTACCGGCCGCGATGATGGACATCACCGCCACCGTGACGATGTCCACGCTGTTCTCGGCCAAACTTGCCGGTCAGATTCACAGCGAAATGCTCGAGGACGTCAGGACCATCATCGACAATATTCTGTGGCGCATGATCATGCCACCGCCGCTGGACCGGCTTCCCACCCGCGGTAACATCGGCTACTGGCGGTCCCGGAACCGGCTGCGCCGCACCATCGACGCCCTGATCGCCGAACGCCGCGCCGACGGCACGGATCACGGGGATCTGTTGTCCGCGCTGCTCGCCGCCCGCGACGTCGAGAACAGCAGCGAGGGCCTCACCGACGCAGAAGTCAGCAACATGCTCATCACCTTCAGCATCGGCGGGATAGAAACCACCGCCACCACACTGGCCTGGGCCCTGCATCTGATCAGTCAGAACCCACTGGCCGAGAAACGTCTGCACGACGAGGTGGACACCGTACTCGCCGGCCGGCCCGCCAGGTATCCCGACGTACCGAAACTCGAATACACCCAGCGGGTCATCACCGAGACGCTTCGCCTGTTCTCGCCCATTCAGCTCATCACCCGTAGGGTCACGACCGACACCCGGCTCGGCGGCCACGTCCTGCCAGCCGGGACCCCGGTCGTTTACAGCCCGCATGTGATCCACCACCGCGCCGACTTCTATCCCGATCCCGAAGCCTTTGACCCGGACCGATGGAGCCCGCTCGCGACCCCGCCGCCGCCGAACACCTACATCCCGTTCGGAGGAGGCGCCCGGAAATGCATCGGCGACACCTTCGGCGTCATCGAGGCGACGCTTGCGCTGGCCACCATCGCCACCCGGTGGCGCCTGAGCGGTGAACCCGGCCAGGTTGTCCGCCCCGCCCGGGCCGTCGCCCCGCGGCCACACAAGCTGCGTATGCGCACGACCTCCCGAGTCCCCGGCCGAGCCGTGGGGCGACGCGGTGGCGCGCCTGGTCCCGTAGAACCCGCAGAACCGTCATCGCGAATGCCAGCCAGAGGAGATTGATCGACGTGCCCGCCGCCGTCAGGCCGACCATCAATTTCGATTTTCCCTTTCCACACGCGCTCAGCCCGGACCACGCCGCCGCTTCCGCCGAGTGCGCCCGATGGGCGCGGGAGATGGGCTTGGTCACCTCCGATTTCGCCATGGAGCGGCTCGCTCAGTGGAACCTCGGCCGCATGCTCGCCAACTGCGTGCCCACGGCCCGCGGTGATGCACTCGACGTCATCACCAAATGGAACGCGTGGGGATTCCTGTACGACGACCAGTTCAACGGCCCGCTCGGCACCCGTCTGGATCTCGCGGTACGGGTCACCGAAAGAATGATCGCGGCCCTGCACGGTGAGACGAGCCCCGGTCATTCCGCCGAGCGCGCGCTGACCGACATCCTGGACGAGCTGGCGCGACGCCGATCCCGGACATGGATGGCGCGATTCCGCGACCACAATCAGCAGTTCCTGGTCAGCCTACTGCGTGAGGTTACCTTTCGCGTGGACCGCCGTCCGGTCAGCCACCGCCAGGCCCTGGAGTTGCGTCGCGGCGCCGTCGCGATGGAGCCCCTCATCGACCTGATCGAGGTCGCCGAGGACTGCGAGATACCAGGTTCGCTGATCGCGACGCCGCAACTACAGGAGATGCGACGCATCGTCGGAGATCTCGCCATCTACCAGAACGACTTCTTCTCTCTACCCAAGGACCGCCGCCAGCCGGAAGTCAACACCATCATCGCTCTGGAGCAGGAGGGCCTCACCAAGCAGCAGGCGCTGGCCCGGATCGAGACGACCGTCAACGAGGAGGTCACGCGGTTCCTGCGGGTCAAGAAGGAACTACCTCCCCTGAGCCGGACGTTCGGCCTCACCGCTCCCGACATCGCGCGTCTCGACCGCCACGTGCACTGCCTGGAGCTCATGATTCACGGGGTGCTCTACGTCCATCTGGAATCGCTCCGCTACGCGGATCAGGAGGCCCACACGGCCCCTCTGGCCGGTACCGGGTACCTCGAGAACCTCGGCATGGACTCCACCGTCGTTCTCTCGGCCGACGTCTTCCGGCCTACATCCGCCGAGGGAATCGAAGTCTGATGGCCACGACCACCGGGAAGGTTCCACCGATGGCCCCGGGAGCCGTACCGGTTCTCGGGCACATCCCTCTCGTTCTTCGCTCGCGATTCGATTTTATAGACGCGGCGCGAGTCGCCGGGCCGGTGTGCCGGGTCAGGGTCGGCCCGGCGACCGCCTACTTCGTCAACGACCACGACCTGCTCGTCCAGATTCTTCTCAGCGACGCCCACGACTTCGTTCGAGGCGTGCAGTTCAAGAAGATGCGGAGCATGTTCGGGGACGGTATTGTCACCACCTCCGGCGATCTGCACCGGAGGCAGCGTCGTACCATGCTTCCGTCATTCACCCAACGGCGGCTCGCGCTCCATCTGCCCGTCATGCGTCGGATCATGGCCAGGTTCGTCGCATCTATTCCACCGAACGAGCCCTACGACCTGATGGGCCCGTCGACGAGTCTCGGGTGCGAGATCGTGGCCGCGACGCTCTTCGGCGAGGAGTGCCCGCCCGAGATACTGGACCTCGTCAGTGAAGCTATTCCGGTCTTCGGCGACAACGCCGGGATGCAGACCCTCGACGTGACCGGCGTCTACCGGTACCTGCCGACCAGCGCCAATCGGAAATTCCGTCGGATGCTGGCGGATTTTGACCGATACATCTATTCCGTCATCGATCGCAGGATGCGTTCCGGGGCGGGCGACGAGGATCTGCTCGACGTACTTATTAATACGACCGATGCGGAGACCAAGAGAAAATTTACTCGGACCGAGGTTCGCGACCAGGCCCTGACAATCCTGCTGGCAGCGACGGAGACCACCGCGAACACCATCAGCTGGGCCTGCTACGAACTGGCCCGGCACCCGCGGGTGTTTGCCGCGTGCCGGGCCGAGGTGGACGCACTGGCTGACGGTCGCGACTGGGACGAGATCGAGGTCGGGCGGTCAGATCTCGGCACCATCAGGCGAGTTCTGTTCGAGGCACTGCGAATGTACCCGTCGTCGTACCTGCTCTCCAGGCAGGCTGCCCGGGACACGACGCTGGGCGGCTATGCCATCCCGGGCGGGGCCATCCTGCTGTACTCACACTACGGCCTGCATCGCGACGAACGCCTGTTCAGCCACGCCGACGAGTTCGATCCGGACCGATGGCTGGAGACCAACCAGTCCGAAGTGACTACCGCGGCTTTCATGCCCTTCGGGCACGGCGCATACCGGTGCCTCGGCGAGAATCTCGCCGTCATCGAGTCAACATACTGTCTCGCCATGATGGCCGGTCGATGGAATTTCACGCTGGATGATCATTGCACTCCGCACATGAAAGCGACTCTGGCGCTCTCGCCCGAGGACCTGAGATTTGTGTTCTCGAAGCGCTGACCCGCCAGGTCCCTGTCAGAGATGGAGAAGGACTCTGTTGCATTGGCTAAGCGCGTATCCAGAGGTTCTGCGCGTAACCCGGGGTGAGGTTGCCGGGGTGGAGGGGTGGCGACACCGTGTGGGGCTCCCAGGGAGTTGCCGGAAAATAAC
>NZ_SJXI01000137.1:0-30081 GCF_004337455.1 Parafrankia sp. BMG5.11
CGCTGTTCTACGCCCTGACACGGAACACTCTCGGGCTGATGCTGCTCCGGATGCGTGGGGACACCTCGAAGGAGGCGGAGCTCCTTGTCCTGCGACATCAGGTGGCGGTGCTGCGCCGGCAGGTGAACCGGCCCGGTCCTGGAACCGGCGGATCGGGTGATCCTCGCAGCCCTGTCCCGGCTGCTGCCCCGGTCCAGCTGGGGTTCGTTCTTCGTCACCCCGGCCACCGTGCTGCGCTGGCACCGTGACCTCCTCGCACGCAAACGGACCCGAGGCGAACGGGACGACCTCCGGTCAGCACGGAGATCGCCGCACTGATCGAGCGGCTCGCGACCGAGAACACGACATGGGGCTACCGGCGGATCCAGGGCGAGCTCCTCAAACTCGGCCACCAAGTCAGCGCCTCCACGATCCGCCGGGTCCTGAAGTCCCTGGGTCTCCCACCGGCGCCCAGGCGGCAGACCGACGCGACCTGGCGGCAGTTCCTACGCACGCAGGCCTCGACGATGCTGGCCGTCGACTTCTTCCACGTGGACTGCGCCGTGACGCTGCGGCGCCTGTACTGCTTCTTCGTCATCGAGGTCGGCTCCCGCACCGTCCACATCCTCGGAGTCACCGCCCACCCGGACGGACCGTGGACCACCCAACAAGCCCGGAACCTCCTCATGGACCTCGGCAACCGGGCGGCCGACTTCCAGTTCCTGGTCCGTGACCGGGCCGGACAGTTCACCGCCTCCTTCGACGCGGTCCTCGCCGACGCCGGCATCACCACCGTCACGATCCCACCCCGGACGCCCCGGGCGAACGCCTACGCCGAACGGTTCGTCCGCACCGTCCGGACCAAGGTCACCGACCGCATGCTGATCTTCAGCGAGCGGCATCTGCGTACCCTCCTGGTCGAGTACGCGGCCCACTACAACGGACGACGACCCCACCGCGGCCGCGACCTTCAACCACCACGGCCCGACCACCCCATCGCAGACCTGACCAAGGAACGTCAAGCGCCAGCCCGTCCTCGGCGGCCTGATCAACGAATACGAACGAGCCGCCTAAAACCCCAGGTCAAGGCCGGTATCCGAGTTCTGGCACCCCACACGCGGCCGGGTGGACGGAGCTGCCTGACGTGCTCAAGTTCCTGCTTGGGAGCGCCGACATCCAGCGAATGATGTCGGACCGTCGACGTCAACGGGTTAGCCGGCTCGGCGCATTTCAGGTGTAGGAATACACCTGCAGGTGGAACATGTAGCCGACGGCGGCATGTCCCCAGCCCGGGTTTCCCGGGCAGACGCCTCGATTTGGCTGGTACCCGTCGAAATAGAGCGAACTGCACTTGAAGCAGAATCGCCACGCAGTCTGAAAGTTGCTCGGAACTGGGTTCAGGTCGTGCCAGAGAAGGTACTGAGGATAGATTCCGGTATGAGACGAGCCGCCGCGTCCGGCGCATACGCCTGGGAAGTCATGGTAGTACAGGGCGCCACAGGACGAGCACTGTCGCCAATCGCTTTGCTGGTACGCCGTCTCGCCAGCGTGATGATCAGTGCTGTTGGTGAAAGGTATCCCGAAAGTCCAGCCCTGTATCACGTGTGTGCCGCCCGCCGGGCATCGGTTGTAGACCTGTTGAAGGTTTCGGACCAAGCCGAAGCATCTGTTGCAGAAGCGCCAGTCGGTGTTCCACGTCCCCGATGCCGCGGCAGGTGAGGGCAGCATGGCGGTTGCCGTGACGGTCGCCAAGCTCAGTCCAGCCGCCAGAAAGACCCGCCGTGGCATGCCGGCTGACGGTTCGTCCACTGTCATTGTGCGCTCCCCCGGATTCCTACATACCCCGCCGTAGACGGCGGTGAGAACATTATCGCGCCCCAACCTCGGCGCTCGTGATCTTGACTGATTTGCGACAGCCGCACCACGCGGGACACCAGGTGACGGGGGCGGTGAGCAGATCAGGATGGCCCCGTGATGACGTTGCCGGAGGCCCGGCACCTCGCGGAGCGCCTGGCTGCCGCGGTAACCGGCCCGGAGCCGGCGCGCGGCGGCGGAGCTGGAACGCCTCGACGGCCGTAGTTGGCTGGTGTGGACGCGGCCGCCCGCCGGTCGAACCGGTATCGCCCAGCAATCGCCGGGATCACCAGCTGGTCGGCCATCGCCGCAGCGGGTTCGCCGCCGTGGTCGCGAGCCTGCACGCGGACGGCCGTCTCCGGGAGCGCGCCGCACTGGTCCTCGCCGTGTGGGGCTCCAGAACCCTGATTCGCGCGATGATGCGATGAAGGGGCGGGGTACGTCCTAGACCGTCCGCCGCTTCAGGTTGAAGGCGACGCTGCGCAGAACGCGAAAAAGGGTCCATATGAGGTCCCGGTCCGGCGCCTCCCGAACTCCCAAGAACTGGCGGCGCCGGGGCGAGGGCTGCGGTTCACGCTCGTACACAGCCGGTCTCAGCCTGTGTGAGTAGCCCACTCGGCGCGGCTGATCGCGTAGATGTTCCGCGGTTCACCGTCCCGATCCACCGGGCCTTCAGCGAGGGTGAGGCCGAGCTTCTCGGCGACGCGGATCGACCCCTTGTTCTCCGGGTGGATGATGCTGATGACCCGCTCTCGGCCGGCCTCAGTGAATGCGAACTCCAGCGCAGCCGCGCCGGCCTCGGTTGCGATGCCCTGTCCCCACCGGTCGCGCCGGACTGTCCATGCCACCTCGATGTCCGGCCAGCCGTACTCCTCGTACAGGCCGGCCCGGCCGAGGAACTCACCCGTCGTTCGCTCTTCGATGATCCACATTCCGAAGCGGTTCAGAGCCCAGTGGCCGATCTGGAAGGCGGTCATGCCCCAGACCGACCCGATACGGCTCGGTGAGCTCGTGTAGAGCGACATGTCCGGATGCCGGGCCATCGCCAGGTACGGCTCGACGTCCGTCAGGTGCCAGGAACGGAGCTTCAGTCGCGGGGTGAGAACGGATGGGATGGTGACGACGTCAGGCGGGGCGAACTCGAGGGTCATGCGGGGCTCCCAGGCAGCGCGAGGCGGGATTGTTGGACCAACGCGCTGAACGCGCGGACGTCAGGATCCGAGGCCCACGGCCCAAGCTCCCGAACTACCTCGGACATGGCGGACACGATCGTGGCGGACAGGTGCCCGTCGGGAACAGCCGCGGCGGCCCGGCTCGCCGCGATCGCTGCGGCAGGATCGGGCCGGTCCTGGAGAAGAAAGCCGGAGGCGAGGCAGAGGTAGGCGTGGCCGCATTCTTCATGGGACCGGGGGTCGATGAGATCGACCGCTTCGCGGGCGTGGCGCCGGGCTTCGGCGCCGTTACCCAGTTCGATCGCGCATACCGCGGCGAACATGGCCGCGCTGCCGGCCGTGAACGGGGAGGAGCCGGGCCGGGGCCTCGTTGCCACCCCGGCGTGGGCCCTCATCACGGCGAGAGCGTTCTCTGTCTCCCGGACCCGTCCGAGGCGGGCATGGCTCCGCGCCTCGTAAGCGGCCAGCCGGGCGGCAAGGTAGGGTTCCGCGCTGCGGCGGCCCCGGGCAGCGGTGAGGGCAGCCTTGTCCCAGCGGTGGGTGTAGTAGGCGATGCTGGACCGCAGCGCGGCGAGGGAGCCGGTCAACATCTCGTCGCCTACCTGGTCGGCGTACCGGTCTGAAAGATCGCAGAACCGGCGGGCGTCTCGGTAGTGACCGCCGGCGAACGCGAGCCGGCCAAGGTAGTAGGTGAGCTGGCCGCCGAGGCGCGTAGTCCGCAGACTGTCGGTCACGCTCAAGCGCCGGTCGAGCATGTCTTCGACCTGGTGCCATCGTCGGGCGACCTCGCCGATGAGTATCTGGTGCGGGGTGGTGTCGTAGCCGGCAGCGATGTCGGCCAGGTCGTCTTCGAGTTCGCCGAGGGTCGGTGCCGTGGCGGAGGTGTCGATACGGCGGGTCGTTTCGAACGCAAGTGCGGATAGCGCAGCGATCGCAACGATCTGGCGTCGATCCGTTTCCTCCACCTCCTCCCTTCCCGACTCTGCCTGCTGCGGCCCGGGGGTGTCTACCCCCGCTGCGGCGGTCACCTCGGTCAGCCGCACCGCCTTCTGCGCAGCACGGATCCGCTCACCCAGGCCAGTCAGCTCGTTGCCGGTCCCGAACTCACGGTCGTAGGCCCGGAGGATGTCACGGGTCGGGAGCCGTCCCCTGTTGCGGATGGCGGAGATGTTCTTCCGATCGTGGGTGGTGCGTTTCTCCAGGTCCGTCCCCGACAGCCGGTGCTCGTCCTGAAGCTGCCGGAACCGAGTGGCGAGCTGCTCCTTCAGGGCCTCGACTCCATCAGCGTGCACCACGTTTCCCCTCGGCCGTAGGTGCGCCATGGGTGAGACATTTTTTCCCACCCCTGGGACAGAAGATCTCACCCTCCCATGGAGGTGTCACGCGGAGTGTCATGGGTCGTGCACGGCGGGAGACATGCCGGCCACTCTCCCGGATCAGCAGAGGAGCGCATCGTGCACTCGCCCACGGAAGCTTCAGGCAGGTTCGCCGGTCGGACGCCCGCCGCTGGCCACCGCCCCCACCCTGACCCGTCGCCGTCCAGCGCCGTGTGGCGTTCTGGTGTCGGGCTGGGCGCGGTGGTCGGGGTGGGGAGGGAGCCGGTCATACCGGCCGTTGACGGCGCTCCCTCCCCGCCCCTCCCGATCCGCACCCCACTCACGACCTGGCCGGCGGGTGTCCGTCGCCTGTCCAGCAACGGGTGCAGTTATGCCGCACATCCGCTCGGCGGCCGGGCTGGTGCTGCGGAGCAGACGTGGACCGTGGTCGTGCTCGACGCCAACGGCGATCCACGGCAGACCGTCACCGGGTTTTCGTCGTTGGAGGCCGCGGATGCCTATGCGGAGTTCGACCCGGACATCCTCCGCTGGACGTCGGTGCCGTCCCGGCCCGCTATCCCGGATCACAATGCCGGGCCCTGAAAACGGGGGCTATCTCATCCGTCCACAGGCGGCCCGTCCACCACCCCGCCCGCGCTCGCGTGACCAGCTCTCGCGGGCGGGGTGGCATATACCGCCCGCTCCGGTGCTGACTCGGTCCGTCGGGGCAGGCGGTCCCAACTCAGGAAGGACCCGCCGTGTACCTCCCGGCCTTACCTGTCGCGTCGTGGCAGGCACCTAGCACCACCAGCACCACGGCTGTCGATGCGGTGTGGCTGTCCCGCGGGCCGTTCCTGGTGCTGCTCCGGTCCTCTCTGACCCGGCCGATCGGGATCACCCCTGCCGCTTGGGCTGACTTCGTCGCCGCGGTCAAAGCCGGGGAGTTCGACGGCCCCTGAGCCCCGCCCGGCATCGGCCGGGTGGTTTCCCACCCATCTCGTCAAGGAGGGCCCCGCTATGCACGATCTCCTGCCACCCCCCACGCGGCCGGCCAGTGTCGAGCGTCTGTTCTCGGCGCCGCCGACCACCGTCATCCAGACGATCCCGGAGGCCCACGAGTACAAGAAGACCTCCGGCAGCTCGGACGCCGCGCACACGTACGACTCCACCAAGGTCTGACCAGCCCGCCTATCGCCAGTGCCGTGGGGCCGGGGCACAGGCCCCGGTCCCACGGCCGGGAGGGAAACCCCATGCTCAGGTTGCATCTCACCCCGTACGGCCCGGTGGACTGGAGCTGGTCGGACGGCGTCTACGCCACGGCCGAGGGGGCGAGCAGCATCCGCCCGTTCGCGCACCCGATGGTCGAGGACCTCGCCGTGACCGACGGGCAGCGAACGCTGATCGTCGTCCGTGAGCGGATCGCGGGCCGCGCGCCGGTGGCCGGGGGTGTGCGCATGCTGGACCCGGCCGAGTTCGACACCGCACGGTCGGCGGCAGCCGCCTGGCCGGCGGACTTCGTGATGGTGGAGACGGCGCCACGCATGCCGGTGCGGGTGTCCGCGGGTGCCTGCGGGACCGTGCCGTTGTACCTCGCGGAGGACGGGACCGCGCTGCATGGTTCGTGGGACATGGCCGACCTGCAGCCCTACGCCCGCGTGCTGTCCACCCGGGAAGCGGCGCGGCTGCTCGCGTTCCGCCCCCGGTACGGCAGCGAGACTCTGTTCGAGGGCATCCGGCGTCTCACCGAACGGGCAACCGCCCACTACGGCGGGGGCCTGTACATCAGCTACCCGGAGCCAGCGCTGCACCGCCGCCCCCGCGCGCTCGCCGACGACGCCGACGTGCTCGGCGCCTTCCGCGACGCGATCGACACCGCGCTGGACCTGCGGCCACTCGACCAGGACACGACGGCGTGGCACCTCACCGGCGGTTTCGACTCCGGAGTGATCGCCACCCAGGCGGCACAGCGATGGCCCGGCCAGCTCACCACCGCGGCGCTGCTCATCGGCGGCCCCGGGCGGGAGCAGCAGATCCGCCGGCGCACGCAGATGCGGACCCGCCTGCCGTTCTCCGCCCACGACACCCTCATCGACGCCCTGGCCGAACCGCCACTGCACCCCGACTGCGTACGGCTGCAGGGCGGGCCGATCTCGCCGTACGAGGAGCCGCTGCACCACCCCTTCCGCCTGCTGACCCAGGCCCTGCGCGCCCAGGGCGCCCGGGTCGTCGTGACCGGCATCGGGGGTGACGAGATGGTCGCAGTATCCCGAGAGGAGTACCCCGAGACTGATCCACCGATCGACCAGGAGCTTCCCTGGCTCGGCAGCGCGGTGACCGAGGCCCTCGCCTACGCCGACGACGCCGTCGCGCCGCCCGCGGTCGTGAACTCCATGACCCTGCTGAGCCTGGAGACCATGGCCCCCGTCCTGCTCCGGGCGGGTATCTGGCCGGTGCACCCGTTCGCGCACCCGGGGATGGTCCAGCTCGGAGAGCAACTGCCCTACGGCTGGCGGGAGCTCAAGCAGCTCCAGCGACGCCAGCTCGCCTCCCTCGGCCTGAACGAGAACGTCACCCACCCCGTGGAACGGGAGTCGTTCGCCGAGGTCGTCCAGCACACCCTGACCAGCTACGGACCGGGCCTTCTCGCCGACATGCTCACCAGCGGCTCGGTGCTGTTCGACACAGGCCTGGTCGACCCCGACCGGCTCGCCGACGCCCGCACCCACCTGGAAGATCACGCACTCTACGATGAGACGCGCGACGCGAAACTGATCGAGGTGATCCATCTGCATCTCGCGACGACGGCGTTCCTATGCTGATGCGCCCCGCGACAGCCGCGGACATCCCCGCCGTGGCCGCCATGATCCTCTCCCGTAGTGCGTGGCTGGAGGAGCAGGGCTGGCCGACCTGGCGCGACGACGCCGACGCTCTCGCCGCGCAGGCCGATCACACCCCGTCCACCGAGCACAGCATGTGGGTCCTCGACAACGACGGCCGGATCGTCGGCTGCACCACCGTGCTGACCTCCGCACCCCCCTGGGGCTGGACCACCGAGGAGTTCACCGAACCGGCCTCGTACCTGTACACGACCTGCACCGACCCGGCCTACCAGGCGGCCAAGCCCGGCACGCTGATCGCCCTGTGGGCCGTCGACCACGCCGCCCGACTCGGCCAACGCTGGGTCCGCCGCGGCTGCCTGTTCCCCGGCCTCGTCAACTACTACCAGCGCCAAGGCTTCACCCTGCAGCACACCGTCCCACGCACCAATCGCACCGTCTACCTGCTGGCACGGCGCGCAGAACTGCTCCCCGAACTGGACAAGTCCCTCGCCTTCGCCAACGCCTGAGTCCCACCCGGTCGCCGCCTCGCACCACCCCCGGGAGCCGGTACGGGAGCCGCCCGCGATGGATCATGATCGGCTACGACGGGTCCCCAGGGCGTGTCGGGCGCTGCGCAGCATGGCCGCGGGGGTGAGCAGGATCGATGGGGGCTCGACAAGGTTGACCACGCGCAGCAGGTTGCGGGCGAGGACGGGGTCGGATCGGGTCGCCGCCTGGACTCGGGGGATGTAGGCGTTGGTGATCCGGGTGCGGGGCCCGCGGCGGCCCTCGACCTCCCGGTAGCGCAGGTCGGAGTCGGTGGCGATCGACCACGCCCTGGAGGTCGGCCGGGCGGCCGCCGTGAAGTACCGTGCGGCGAGGTCGTCCAGGCTGCCCGAACGCAGACATGCCCGCAGTTCGAGAGCCTGCTGCGCGGCGACGGTCATGCCCTGCGCGTAGAGCGGGTTGAGGGTGCACAGGGCGTCGCCGATCGCGACGAAACCGGCGGCCGGGGTGTGTAGGAGGTCGTAGCGCAGCCGCCGTGACGCCCGGAACCGGTAGCGAACCGGGTCGTCGAGCGGCTCGGCGTCCTGGATGAGGCGGTGGATGTCGGGGGCGGGCAGGGAGGCCGCGAACCGTTCGTAGCCGGGGGCGTCGACCGGCGGGTGGTCGCCGAGCATGCCGGCGAGGGTCACGATCCAGCGGTCGCCCTCCTGGGCGACGGCGCCGCCGCCGCGCCGGCCCGGCAGCGTCGAGATGATGACGCCGAGGTCGCCGCCGAGGTCCGTGGGCCACCGGCGGTAGGTCCGGGAGGCGTAGGCGAGGTCGACGCCGACGGTCTCCTCCCGTGGGATGTCGAAGCCCAGGTCGGCGAGCCACTCCGAGGCGCGGGACCCGCGGCCGGTGGCGTCGACGACGAGGTCGGCCTCGACGGTGCGGGCCGGGGCGTCACCGGCGGGCGGCTCGACGCGCACCCCGACGACCCCGGCGGCTCGGGTGGAGCCCGATCCGCGGACGAGGCCGACCGCGCGGAGCCCGGGAAGCAGCCGGATCCGGTCGTGGCCGAGTGTCGCGGCCCGCAGAGCGGCCTCCAGCGCCGGCCGGCTGGCGAGCACCGAGGTGAGACCGGTCGGCACCGGGGTGACCCGGGCGCCGTCGAAGTACCAGCGGGTGCCGACGAGGGTCTCCGCCGTCGGCACCCCGTCTGCGGCGATCTTGGCGGTGAAGTCCGGGTACAGCTCGTCGAGGATCTGGCGGCCCCGTTCCATCAGGGCATGCAGGTGACGGCCCTGCGCCGCCCCGCCGCGGTGGCCGGCGGCAGCGGTGGGCGTGACGTCGTCGCGGTCGATGACCGTCACCTGGCCGACGTGCTCGGCCAGCACCCGGGCCGCCAACAGGCCCGCGACGCTGGCGCCGAGCACGACGGCGTGCCCTCGCCGGCCCGCTCCCCCGCCGACCGTGGCGCTCCCGGCCCGGGGCACGTTCCCGGCCTCGGGCACGTTCCCGCCGCCGGGCACGCTCGCCCTTCGGGGCGCTCCCCCGCCGCTGGGCGCGGTCACGCCGAGGCCGCGGCCGGCGGCACCGCCGCGGGGGTGGTGAGCGGGAGTGGGGCGGCCGTGCGGCAGGCCGCCACGAAGCGGGTCAGCTCGTCGACCCGGTCGGAGGGGGCGTCGACGGCGCGGTTCACGATCCGGATCAGGTGCTCGTAGGCGTCGGTGTGGTCGTAGCGGGCCGCGTCCGCGATCCGCAGCGCCCAGCGCCAGTAGCCGCGCATCGTGTCCGCAAGCGGCATCCGGAAGTGGGCGATCACGTCCCGGATCGGCTCGACGACCGCGTCGCCGTACACCCGCAGGTACCGCTCCAGGATGTCGGCCATGAACGCGAAGTGGCGGGCCTCGTCCCGGCTGAGCCGGTTGAGCAGCTCGGCGAGCACCGGGTCGCCGACGACGGAACGCAGCTGCTGGTAGTAGATCTGGGTGGCCTTCTCCTGGACGAGCGCGTAGGCGAACAGCGCCACCGACTCGTCGTGCGGGAGCTCGAAGGGCTTGCGGCCCTCGGCGGCGAGCTCGCGGCGCAGGTCGTCGGGACGGGCGATACCCGAGTCGGTCTGGTAGCGGAACAGGGCGCGGGCATGACTGTCCTCCTCGACCGCCCAGCGGACGGTGAAGTGGTACAGCTCGCGGTGATGGGCGAAGTCCTGCTCGCTCACCTCGTCGGTCAGCGGGAACCGCCGGGTGTAGACGGCGAAGTAGCCCGGCAGGTGATCCTCGATCAGGGTGATGAAGCGGACGGCGGACCGCTGGCCGTCGGTGAGCCGGTTGGCGTCGGCCGCGGTCCAGTCGACGGCGGTCTCGACGTCCCAGCGGCGCTCGGCGGCGCCGGCGCGGTGGAAGTCGGTGACGGCTTCGGCCATGTCGCCGGGGGCCAGGAAGGGCCCGTCGACCGGGCCGCGCAGCACGGGGGCCCGGGTCGTCGTGGTGGTCATCGGTTCGTCTCCCGGGCTCGTCAGCGCGACTTCTGGCAGACCAGCGCGTAGTGCTTCGTGGTGAAGCCCCAGCCGGCGTTGGCGACCTGGAGGTAGCGGGTGAGGGTCGCCGCCAGGCCGGGGCTGATCGCGTCGAGCCGGTCGGCCCGGTCGGCGACGTTGACCAGCCAGTCCTCGATGGTGCGGCGGTAGTCCTCGGTGAGGTCGTCGACGGAGATCACCGAGAATCCGGCGTCCTCGGCGGCGCGGACCAGCTCGGACAGCGGGCGCATGTCCCCCCAGCCGAAGATCGAGTCGCGGACGAACTCGGTGCCGCCGCGACGGTCGAACTCCTCGTGCGCGGCCGCGTTGCGGAAACAGGACTCGGAGACGTACAGCCGTCCGTTGCGGCGCAGCGCCGCCCGCGCCCGGCGGAACACCAGGTCGAGGTCGGGCATGTGGACGATGGACCCGAGCAGCGACACCGCGTCGAACGACGCCGGCTCGACGTCGAGGGTCTCGAAGTGGCCCTGGCGGGTCTCGACCAGGTCGGCGACGCCCAGCTCGGCGGCGCGGGCGGCGATGTAGGCGTGCTGGCGCCCGGCCGGGCTCACCCCGACGGCGCGGCAGCCGAGCTCGGCGGCCATGTGCAGCACGACCGAGCCCCAGCCGCAGCCCACGTCGAGGATCCGCTCGCCGCCGCGCAGCCCGAGCCGGTCGGCGACGAAGCGCAGCTTGGCGAGCTGGGCGGAGTCCAGCGTCAGGCCCTCCGAGCGGTAGAGACCGCTGGAGTACTTGCGGCGGGAGTCCAGGAACAGGCCGAAGATCTCCGGGTCGAGGTCGTAGTGCTGGTTCGTGTCCGCGACCCCGGCCGGGGCGGCGGACGCCGTCCCGGCCGGGGTCGCTGTACCGGCCGGGGGCGCGGCGGCGACGGTCATGCCGCCGCGCCCGCGGCCAGCGCCCGCTCGACGACGTCGGTCACCTCACGGACGGTGGTCACCGTGAAGACGTCCTCGTCGTCGAGCTCGATGTCGTAGGCGCGCTCGATGCGCGCGATCATGCGCAGCACCTTCACCGAGTCGGCGCCGGCGACGGTGCGCAGGTCGAGATCGGGGTCGATGGCGTCCGCGGTGGTCGCCAGCTCGGTGGCGACGATCTGGGTGACGGTGACGAGCACCGGCTCGGCGGTCGTGGACATCAGGACTCCTCGGATGTGGTCGCGGGAGCGGAAACAGGCACGGGCACAGACACAGGGACTGGATCTGGGGCGGGCACCGAAGCGGGGCCGGGTGCGCCGGCGGCGGCGGCGGTCGCCGAGGCGAGCGCGGGGGCCGACGCGGTCAGGACGTCCGCCAGGCGGCCGGCGTCGCCGTCGCTGAGCGTGATGCGGTCGCGGGCCGCCTCGAGGGCGACCGGGCGGTACGTGGCGCGGGCGGTGGCGACGACCCCGCCGGTCGCGTCGAGGATGTCGGCCTCGGCGTTGATCAGGCCGGTGTCCCCGGTGTTGACGATCCGCGCCCGGCACTCGTGCGGGGCGCCGACCGGGATCGGCGCCAGGTAGCGCAGCCGCATCGCGGTGGTGAACGCCGGCTTCCCGGTGCGCAGCACGATGAGGTTGCCCATCGTCTCGTCGCAGATCACCCCGGCCAGGCCGCCGTGCACGACGCCCGGGTAGGACTCGTGCGCGGAGCCGAGCTGGAAGACGGTGGCGAGCCCGTCCGGGAGGGCCTTGAACCGCAGCTGCAGGCCCTTGGCGTTGTGCGGGGAGCAACCGAAGCACTGGTAGTCGTCCAGGACGGCCCAGGGGGTCGCGACGAGCTCCTGCGCGTCGGCGAGCGTCCCGGACGGGTCGTCCTTTGCCGGGGCGGTCATCCGAGCGCCTCGGCGAGGTTGCGGCGGACCCGGGCGTTGGTGGTCAGGTCCAGGCCGGTCAGCGAGCCGAAGGCCCGCCGGATCTTGTCCTGCAGGTGGGCCAGCTCGCCCTCGGTCGCCACCTGGGTGAGGAAGTAGGTGAACCCCGTGTCGATGGTGTCGTGGTCGCGCAGGGCCTCCAGCTCGCCCTTGAAGACACCCACCGGGTGCTTGATGCGCTGCTCGGCGGTGTAGACGAACAGGGTCTCCAGCACGGACGCCAGCTCGTCCGGGTGCTCTGCGAGCCGGCACCGGGTGTAGTGGATGAACTCGCGGGCATGCGCGGCCTCGTCCAGGCTCGCCTTCGTCATGATGGCGGCCAGCACCGGCTCCTCCACCCAGGCGGCGACCGCGCGGTAGACGTGGTTGACCGTCAGTTCGGAGATGACGTTGGTCGCCAGGGTCGCCGCCGGGGTGGTACCCGGCGCGTAGGGCTCCCGCATCGCCGCGACCGCGCCCGGCTCCACCTGGGCGTCGATCTGGTCCAGCCAGGCCCGGAACGCGAAGTGGTGCTGAAGCTCCTGCCCGCCCCACAGCGCGATGAACGCGGAGAAGTCGTAGTCGTCGACGAACTCGTCGAAGAAGCCGTGCTGGGCGGCGATCGAGTTCGCCTCGCCCATCACCGCGCCGCGCGCGATCCGGACGTACTCGGGGCGAACGAGCTCCGGCCGCACCTCGTCGAAGGGGATGTCGGCGAGCCGCCACACGTGGCGCTCGTATCGGCGGAAGACGTCGTAGCTGTGCATGGGCCTCCACCTGCCTGGGAAACGGGCCTGGAACTCATGTCGGTACGCATGCCTCGCGCGCGGCGAGGCGCTGGAACTTCCCGCTGGACGTCCGCGGCAGGGCGTCGGGCCCGACGAGGGCGACGGCGATCTCGGCCAGCCCCAGCGCGGCGGTCACCGCCACCCGGATCGCGGCGGCCAACGCCGCGCGCTCGGTGTCGTCGACCAGCCGGGTCTCGGCGAGGATTGCCATCGTCTCGGCGCCCTCGGGTGAACGGTCCGCGTAGGCGACGCAGCGGCGGCGGTGGACGCCGGGGACGTCCCGGGCGGCCTCCTCGGCGTCGTGGGGGTAGTAGTTCACCCCGCGGACGATCACCATCTCCTTGTCCCGGCCGGTGACGAAGAGCTCGCCGTCGCGCAGCAGGCCGAGGTCGCCGGTGCGCAGCCAGCCGTCCGCGGTGAACGCGCCGGCCGACTGCGCGCCGGTGTCGGTCAGGTAGCCGCCCGTCACCGCGTCGCCGCTGATCTGGATCTCGCCGACCTGGTCGTCACCGAGCACGCCGGTGCCGTCGCGGCCGCCGATCCGCACCCGCATGGCGCGCACCGGTCGGCCCACCCCGGCCAGCCCGCGGGCGGACGGCGAGCCGGCGGGCACGTCACGCGCGACGCCGTCGCGGGCGAGCAGGTCGCGGTCGACCCAGCGGTGCACGGGGGCGCGGCCCGGCGGCGGGAAGGTCACCGCCAGCGTGGCCTCGGCCATCCCGTAGACGGGCATCATCGCCGCCGGCGCGAAGCCGGCCGGGGTGAAGGTGGTGAGGAAGCGCTCGACCGAGGCGGGCTCGACCGGCTCGGCGCCGTTGAAGGCGACCCGCCAGCCGCTCAGGTCCAGGCCGGCCTCCCGCGGCGCGGGGACGGCCTCCGCCAGGTGGTCGTAGGCGAAGTTCGGCATGGGGGCGATGCTGCCGCCGCGGCCGAGGAAGTCGGTCAGCCAGCCGGCCGGGTCCTTCACGAAGGCGGCCGGTGACCAGACGGTCATCGGCATGCCGGTGAAGATGCCGGCGAGCGTGCCGAACAGCCCCATGTCGTGGAAGAGCGGCAGCCAGATGCCGCCGTGGTCGGCCTCGGTCAGCGCGACGCCGTCGATGATCGCGGTCAGCCCGGCCAGGATGTTGCGGTGCGTCAGCACGACGCCCTTCGGGGCGGCGGTGCTACCGGAGGTGAACTGGACCAGGGCGGCCTCGTCGGGTGACACCTCCACCGCCGGGCCGGCCGGGGCCGCACCGCCAGCGGCGGCTGGCGCGGTGCCGGTGGCCGGGACAGTGCCGGCGGCGGCCGGTGTGGTGAGGTCGGCGACCCGGACGAGGCGGACGCCGTCGAAGGCCCCGGCGAAGCGGTCGGCCATCCGGGCCGTCCGGCCGCCGACCAGCACGAGCCGGATGCCGGCGACCGCGACCGCGCGCGCCAGCCGCGCGGCGTAGCCGGGCAGGTCACGGGTGGAGGCGGGCAGCGGCAGGGGGCACGCGGCGGCTCCCGCCCGGCTCACTCCGGCCAGGGCCACCAGAAAGTCGGGCGCGTTGTCGCTGAGCACTCCGACCCGGTCACGGGCGACGACCCCGGCCCCAGCGGCGCCGCCGGTGCCGGCACCGGTCAGGGCTGCCGCCAGGACGTCCGCGCGGGCGACGAGCTCGCCCAGTGTCAGCGACGCTCCGGCGGAGGGGAAGTCGAGGGGCAACCCCGGATGGCGGGCCGCCACCGTGGCCAGGCCGGCGTGCAGGGTGCCCGCCGCGAGCGCGGCGGCGGCCGTCGAGCCGGCGGCCACGGAATCGGCAGGTACGGAATCGGCAGGTACGAGATTGACGGGTGAGGAAACAGCAGGTGAGGAAACGGGGACGGCGCGGGGCGCCGGGATCGCCACCTCGGCCGGAGCGTCGTGCATCGTGGGCCCTCCATCTGCATCCGGCCGCTTTCCGGCTCGTGCCGGCGCGCGGCCCGCGCGCCGCAACCGGTCTCGCCCGACGCGTTCGCGCCACCGTTCACCGGCGGCGGTTCGTCCACGCATTTCCGCGAGAATGCTTGCGCCGTCGCCCGGCGCCGTCAAACACGGATACCGGTCCGCTATGGATCCATCGGCGGCGTTAATCGTCTCGCCGGGAAACAGAAGGAAAGCGGACGATACATCGAGGCGCTATCGCGGTAACAACCGTGCGGCAATTGGAGATGCGATGACCACGTCCACCGTCGTCCCGGCGGCCGGCACCGGATCATCCGGGCCGGCCGGCGAGGAGTCGACCGCGCTGCTGGCCGAGCTGTTCGACCCGGCGACGAGACCCGACCCCTACCCCGTCTACAGCCGGCTGCGCGAGGCGGGTGCGCTGCACGCGACGCCGTTCGGGCTGCCCGTCGCGACCCGGCACGCCGACTGCGTGGCCGTCCTGGCGAACCAGGACTGGGGGCACGACCTGGAAGCCCACCAGATGCACCCGACGCTGCCGGCGGAGTCGTTCCCCACCACGTTCCTGTGGATGGAGCCGCCGGACCACACCCGGCTGCGCGGCCTGGTCAGCAAGGGCTTCACCCCGCGCAGCGTGCAGATGCTGCGGCCGCGGATCACCGCGCTGGTCGACGAGCTCCTCGACAACGCGCTCGCCGCCGGCGAGTTCGACCTCGTCGAGACGATCGCCTACCCACTGCCGCTGACCGTCATCTGCGAGATCCTCGGCGTCCCCGCCGCCGACCACCCGGCCGTCCAGGTCTGGTCGCAGGCGCTGGCCCGGGCGTTCGACCCCGACGCGCTCATGTCGCCCGAGGCACTCGCGGAGCGCAACCGGGCCATCCCCGAGTTCCTGGAGTACTTCGGCGCGCTGGTCGAGCGGCACCGGCGCGAGCCCGGCGACAACCTGATCTCCGCCCTCGCCCAGGTCGAGGAGGCCGGTGACCGGCTCACCGCCGACGAGCTGCTCGGCACCTGCGTCACGCTGATCATCGCCGGCCACGAGACGACGGTGAACCTGGTCGGCAACGGGATGCTCGCGCTGCTGCGCAACCCCGACCAGCTCGCCCTGCTGCGCGCCGAGCCCGAGCTGATCGGACCCGCCGTCGAGGAGCTGCTGCGCTACGACTCGCCGATCCACCTCAACACCCGCGCGGCGAAGCGGGAGCTCGAGGTGGCCGGCCGGGTGTTCGCGCCCGGCGAGGGCGTCGTCGCCCTGATCGCCTGCGCGAACCGGGACCCGCGGGCCTACCCCGACCCGGACCGTCTCGACGTGCGGCGGTTCACCTCCTCGGCCGGCGGCCCCCCGGCCCGGCACCTGTCGTTCAGCCTCGGCCACCACTACTGCCTCGGCGCGCCGCTGGCGCTGCTCGAGATGGAGCTGCTGCTCGCCGGGTTCATCCGTCGGGTCAGCGAGGCCGAGATCACCGACAACAACCCGCCCTACAAGCCGAACCTGCTGATCAGGGGCCTGGCCGAGCTGCCCGTGCGGTTCCGCGGCTGACCGTCCCGCCGCACGACCCGGCATGATGCACGACGACATGCCACGTTCCCGTTCCGCCGTCCACACGTGCGCGTTACCGGCGGTTAGCGCCCACCGGTAACGTGAGCGGCGCCCAGCGGGAGGATGGCGATGGAACTGAGATATCTCGCGTCGTTCCTCGCCATCGCCGAGGAGCTTCACTTCGGCCGCGCGGCGGCCCGCCTGCACCTGGCCCAGCCCTCACTCAGCCAGCAGCTCCAGCGGCTGGAACGCGACATCGGCGTCGAGCTGGTCTCACGCAGCTCGCACGAGGTCAAGCTGACCGCCGCCGGCCGCGCCTTCGAGACGGAGGCCCGCCGGCTGCTCGACGCCACCCGGCGGGCCGTCACCGTCGCCCGCGAGGCCGCCTCGGGGCGGACGGGGATGATCAGCATCGGCTTCAACTACCCGGCCGGCCAGCGGGTGCTCCAGCCGACGCTGCTGCGCCTGGCGGCCGAGTACCCGGGTGTGTCGACGACGCTGTGGGAGGCCCGCAGCGGGCCGCAGCTGTCCGCGCTGGCCGAGGGCCGGCTCGACGTCGCGCTGGTCTTCGCCGGGCCGCCCTCGGCCCAGCTGCGCTCCCAGCGGGTGCTCACCGTGCCGCTGGTCGCGGTGGTCAGCCGGCGCCATCCCTGGGCAGCCCGGTCCGAGGTTCCCTTCCGGGAGCTGGCCGACCAGCCGTGTGTCCTGTTCCGGCGGGAGCAGAGCCCGGCGATGCACGACGCGATCCTCGCCGCCGCCGACCGCTGCGGCATCGCGCTGACCGTCTCCGACGAGGTGGACGACTCCGGCGCGACCGGGATCGTGGTCACCACCAAACCGGTGGTCGGGTTCGCCTCGGCGGCGCGCGGCGCGCATCCGCCCGGTCACGGGCTCGCCGCGGTGCGCCTGGTCGACCCGACCCCGACGGTCGGGATGTACGCCGTGTGGCGCCCGGACCCACAGCCCGTGGTCGGTGCCTTCCTGGACTGCCTCGAGGCCGCCGGCCCGTTCACCGAGCCCGGCCCGTCCGCGGCTCCGGGTGCGGGTGCGGCTCCGGCCCCCGTTCCGGGGCCGGGGCCAGCCAAGGAGAGCTGACCCCGGATCCCCCGGCCCCGCCGGGCGGTGCGGTGGCGATAGGCATCCCGAATGGTTCGTTCGTCATTCATGCGTTGCCGAGAACCGGCCTGGCGCGCAACATCGCTCGAGCGGTCAGATTCACCTGGTCGCCCCGCCGATCCGCCGCGCCGTACGAGGAGGTCATGGGGCCGTCCGGTGGCCGTGCCGGCAGTGGCACGCGCCCATCCGGCGGCGGAGCGTGACCCGGCGGCGGCACACCGACGGTGCCGGCCGCGCGGCCGGTCCGAACAGAATGGACGTGACCCCATGGAGTTGACTGTCCTCGGGTGCCGGTCGGGGATGCCCGCCTCCGGCCAGTGCAGCTCCAGCTACCTGGTGGAGACCGAGGCGGCCCGCCTGCTGCTGGACTGCGGCCCCGGCGCCGCGACCGCGCTCAGCGCGATCATGCATCCGCGCGGGCTGGACGCCGTGGTCATCAGCCACCTGCACCTGGACCACTGCTACGACCTGCTGCCCGTCGGTAAGACGCTGCTGGCCGGGCACGGCCGGTTCGCCGAGCTGTTCCCCACGCTGCCCGAACTGGCCAGCCAGGTACAGCGGCCCCCGGTGCCGCTGTACGTGCCGCGGGGCGGCCGGGAGCGGCTGCGCGCGCTCGCCGCGCTGTTCCCCGTCACCACCATCCCGCTGCTCGACCGTGCCTTCGAGGTGGCCTTCGACGTCCGCGAGTACGAGCCGGGCGACACCTTCGTCGTCGGCGACGCGACGGTCGGGGTACACGAGCTGCGCCACGCCGTGCCCAACTGCGGCACGCGGGTGGACTCCGCGTCCGGCAGCATCGCCTACACCGGCGACACCGGGGTGACCGAGGATCTCGTGCCGTTCGCCCGGGACGTCGACCTGCTGCTCGCCGAGGCGACGCTGGAGCTGACCGACACGACCGACCACGGCCATCTCAGCGCCACCGACGCGGCGCGGACCGCCACCGAGGCCGACGCGCGCCAGCTCGTCCTGACACATTTCGTGACCGCCGAGCCGACCTGGCTGCGGGCGCGCCAGGAGGACGCCGAGCGGGTCTTCGACGGCCCGGTGCACATCGCCACACCCGCGAGCCGCTTCACCGCCCGGGTCACCGAGGCGGCCCCGCATGCCTGACGGACCGTCCGGTCCGTCAGGCACCGTGGATCCGGCAGGGGCGGTGGAGGAGCCGGTGCGGGCTGTCTGGTGCGACTACGGCGGCGTGCTCAGCTCCTCCATCGCCGGCTCACTCGCCCAGGTGGCGGCCGCGGCGGGAGTCCCGACGTCCGAGCTCGTGGCCGCGATCCGGCGGGTCGCGGCGTCCTTCGGGGCGACGATGATCGAACCGCTGGAACTCGGGGTGCTCTCCCAGCACGAGTGGGGCCTGCGGGTCACCGCGGAGCTGGCGCCGGCCTGGACGCCGCGGATCGACCTGACCCGCTTCGGCGACCACTGGTACGCGGGCCGGACGGTCAACACGGCCCTGTTCGAGCTGCTCGACCGGGTGCGGGCGAGCGGCGTGCGGGTCGGCATGCTCACCAACAGTGTGCGGGAGTGGGAACCGCACCGGCGAGCGCTGGCGCCGGACGTCGACCCGTTCGAGGTCACCGTCAACTCCTTCGAGGTGGGCCTGCGCAAGCCGGATCCGGCGATCTTCGAGCTCGCCGAGTCGCGGTTCGGGACGCCGCCGCGGGCCTGCCTGCTCATCGACGACCTGGCGGTCAACTGCGCCGCGGCCCGGGCCCGGGGCTGGCGGGCGATCGAGCACGCCGAGCTCGAGGACACTCTGGCACAGCTGCGCGCCGCCATTCCCACCGTGGCCGCGGACGCGGTGACGGACTAACGCTCACACGCGTTTTACCGTTACCCCGCACCAACGATAAATAATTGCGATCGATCGATCCTTCCCGCCCATAGCCCGGCGATAGGAGACGTTTACGGATCGTTAGCGAGAAGCACATTGCCAGCCAACCGACGATGCATCGAGACTGGGCTCGGTAAATCCACCGAGAAATATCCGAACCCTCGTCACGAGTAGGTGGTCGGTGTGCAGCAGTACACCCTGGGAGCGGGCCGGGTCCTTCCTGACGACCGCGGTCTTTATTCCCTCGTCGACGACCGCGTCCGTACCGATCCGGACCGGGTGATCCTCAGCCGGCCCACCGGGACGGACTGGCATGACATCACCTTCCGCGCGCTCGACGCCCACGTGCGCCGGGTCGCCGCGGTGCTCCTCGGCCACGGGGTGGGCGTGGGCGACCGCGTCGGCATCGTCGGCCGCACCAGCTACGAGTGGGTGGTCGCCGACCTCGCGGTCCTCGCCCTCGGCGCGATCACCGTGCCGATCTTCCCGACCGCCTCGCCGGCGCAGATCACCCACATCGTGACCGACTCCGGCATGGCGTGGTGCTTCGTCGAGACCCCGGAGCACCACAGCGCGGTCGCCACGGCCGGTGCCGGGACGCTGCGCGCGCTGCCCTGGCCGCTGGCCGACCTGAACGGCTGGCAGGCCCCCGCCGACGACGCGGGCCACGCGGCCGGCGGCGGTGACCTGGCCGCGGCGGACGAGTTCGCCGGGCGCCGGGACGCCGTCCGGGCGGACTCGCTCGCGACGATCGTCTACACCAGCGGGACGACCGGCATGCCCAAGGGCTGCATTCTCACCCACGGCAACCTGTTCGCCTCCAGCGCCAACACCGTCGAGCACACCGGCGAGCTGTTCCGGGTGTGGCGGCCCGCCGCGGGCACCGGAGCGGCGCAGGGGCCGGAGGGATCAGAGGCGGCGGTCGAGCAGGCGTCGACCCTGCTCTGCCTGCCGCTGGCGCACGTCTTCGGCCGGACGATCCTCGTCGCCTGCCTCTACGCCGGCACGCGGACCGGCCTGCTGGCGGCGGTCCCGGACATCCTGCCCGCGATGGCGACCTTCCGGCCGACCGTGCTGGCGCTCGTCCCCTACGCGCTGGAGAAGATCCGCAAGGGGCTGCGCGGCGTCGTCGACACCGACACCGAGCTCGCGGCGGTGGCCGCCGGCCTGGCCGGCGACCCGGCCAGCAGCCCAGCGGACGGCCCGGCCGCCGAGCGGCAGCCCGCCCCGGCGGCGCTGGCCCGGATCAACGGCGTGTTCGGCGGCCGGCTGACCCACGTGATCAGCGGCGGGGCGTCGCTGGACGCCACCACGGCGGCCTTCTACCGCGGCGTCGGCGTGCGGATCCTGAACTGCTACGGCCTCACCGAGGCCGCGACGGCGGTGACCGTCAACCAACCCGGTACCAACCGCATCGGCACGGTCGGCCAGCCGATCCCCGGCACCACCGTGGCGATCTCCCCGGACGGCGAGGTGCTGGTCGCCGGCCCCAACGTCTCCCCCGGCTACTGGCGGGCCGGCCAGGACCCGTGGATCGAGCCCGCCGGCACCCAGGCCGAGCCCGGCGCCGGCCCGTCCCGCTGGCTGCACACCGGCGACCTGGGCCACCTCGACGCCGACGGCTTCCTCCTCATCACCGGCCGCCGCAAGGAGATCCTGGTCACCAGCGGTGGCAAGAACGTCACGCCGACCCTGCTCGAGGACCGGATGCGGCTGCACCCGCTGGTCGCCGACAGCATGGTCGTCGGTGAGGCCCGCCCGTACGTCGCCGCCCTGGTGACGACCGACCAGGGTGCGCTCAGCGCCCTGGCCGCGGCGCACGGCATCGACCTCGCCGCCCCCGGCTGGTGGGAGCACCCCGCCCTGCTCGACCGGGTACAGGAGGCGGTCGACGACGCCAACAGCCTGGTCTCCCGGGCCGAGTCCATCCGCCGGTTCCGAATCCTCCCCGCCCAGCTCACCATCGACGCCGGTCACCTGACGCCCTCGATGAAGCTGCGCCGCGCACCGATCGAGGCGGCCTTCGCCACCGAGATCGAGCAGCTCTACTCCCCGGCCGCCGCCCCGGCCCCGGCCTGAGCCGGCGCCGGCGCCGGCGCCGGCTCAGGCCTGGAGACGCCGCCGCTCGCAGACACTTCCGCCCGCTGACATCTCCGCCGCATGACCGACGGGAGCACTCAAGGATGTACGACGTCATCGTGGTCGGCGCCCGCTGCGCCGGCTCACCGCTGGCCATGCTGCTCGCCCGCCAGGGCCACCGGGTCCTGGTCGTGGACAGGTCGACCTTCCCCAGCGACACCGTCTCCACCCACTACATGCACCAGACCGGCCTGGCCCGGCTGCGGGACTGGGGCCTGCTGGACCGCCTGGCCGCCACCGGCGTCCCGCCGATGCGCCACCTCACCTTCTCCTACACCGGCCTGCACCTCGAGGGCTTCGCCGACCCGATCGACGGGATCACGGAGGTCTACTCGCCGCGGCGGACCATCCTCGACAAGCTGCTGGTCGACGCCGCCCGCGAGGCCGGCGCCGAGGTCATCGAGGGCTTCACGGTCAGCGACCTGCTCTTCGACGACGGCCGGGTCACCGGCATCCGCGGCCGGGCCGGCGAGGGCCCCGAGCAGGAGTTCCGCGCCGCGTTCGTGGTCGGGGCGGACGGGCGGACGTCCACCGTGGCCGACAAGGTCGGCGCGGACTTCTACCGGGTCGTGCCGGCGGCCGGCTTCATCTACTACTCCTACTACGAGGGCCTGGACTGGACGTTCCAGCACCGGACCGGGTTCGGGGAGCAGCAGTTCGGCGCCTGGCCCACCCACGACGGCCGGCACCTGCTGTCGATCATCCGGCCCCGCGCGGCGTTCAGTGAGTTCCGCGCCGACGTCGAGGGCAGCTTCCACGCCATCTTCGACGCGGTCGTCCCCGAGCTCGGTGAGGACCTGCGGGCCCGCGGCCGGCGCGTCGAGGAGTTCCGTCCGATGCGCTACCCGGACAACTACTACCGGCGCTCGCACGGGCCCGGCTGGGCGCTGGTCGGCGACGCCGGCTACCACAAGGACCCGTTCACCGGCTGGGGTATCACCGACGCGTTCCTCCAGGCGCAGACGCTGGCCGACCGGCTGCACTCCGGCCTCGCCGGCGAGCGGACGCTGGACGACGCCGCCGCCGAGTACGTCAAGCTCCGCGACGAGGAGAGCCACGGCACGTTCGAGCTGACCTGCACGCTCTCCCACCTCGTGCTGCCGCCGTTCCTGCACTCGGCCTTCGCCGCGACGGCGCAGAGCCCCCGCTACACGAAGAAGTTCTTCGGGATGATCGCCGGTGGCGTTCCCGGCCACGACTTCTTCCACCCCGACAACCTCGCGGAGCTCTACGAGGAGGTCGGCATGCCCGCCGAGAAGCGCCTGCTGTCGGCCGGCTGATCCAGGATCGGGAGGCATCGGCTGATGAGCACCGCTCCGGTGGCCGCGCCCCACGCGGGCAACGGCACGACACCTGACGGCACGACGGCCGGCATCGCGGCCAGCACGGCGGCGGGCGCCGCCGCGGGGGCCGCCGACGTCGGCGAGCTCGCGCGGCGCACGCTCGCGTTCGTGCGCGACGAGGTGCTGCCGGTCGAGCGCGAGCTGATCGTCGCGGGCCGGCACATGGACGACGACGTCCGTGTCGGCCTGCAGCGGGCGGCCCGCGCGGCGGGCGTCTTCGGGCCGCTGACGCCGGTCGCGCTCGGCGGGCTCGGCCTGGACAACGCCGGTCTCGCGGAGGTACTCGAGGCCGCCGGGACGAGCCTCATCGGCCCGATCGCCGTGAACTGCGCGGCGCCCGACGACGGGAACATGCACCTGCTCGCCGACGTCGCGACGCCGAGCCAGGCCGAGCGCTACCTGCACCCGCTGCTGCGGGGCGAGACACGCTCGGCGATCGCGCTCACCGAGCCGGCGCCGGGCGCGGGCTCGGACCCGTCGATGGTCCGCACGACGGCCGCCCAGGTCGACGGCGGCTGGGTCATCGACGGCGCGAAGCACTTCATCACCGGCGCCGAGGGCGCCGCGTTCACGATCTGCATCGCCCGCACCGAGGGCGGCACCACCATGTTCCTGGTCGACCAGGACAACCCCGGCCTGACGGTCGGACGGCGGATGCCCACCCTGGACCACAGCGCCCCGGGCGGGCACTGCGAGGTGACGTTCGCCGACTGTTTCGTCCCCGACGAGGCGGTACTCGGCGACGTCGGCGCCGGGCTGCGCTACGCCCAGGTGCGGCTGGCCCCGGCCCGGCTCGCGTTCTGCATGAGCTGGCTGGGGATCGCCGTCCGGGCGCACGGCATGGCGGCCGCGTGGATCCAGCGCCGGAGCTCGTTCGGCCGGCCGATCTCCGAGCACGGCATGGCCCAGGCGCACGTCGCCGACAACGAGATCGACATCGCCGCCGCCCGCGCCCTGGTCCGCTCGGTGGCCCGGGTGCTCGACGAGCAGGGTGTGGCCAGCTCCGCCGCGCGGCACGGCGCCGCGATCGCCAAGACGTTCGTCGCCGAGGCGGTGTGGCGGGTCCTGGACCGGGTCGTGCAGCTCTACGGCGGCCTCGGGATCTGCGAGGACCACCTGGTGGCGCGCTTCCTCGTCGAGGCCCGCGGGTTCCGCATCTACGAGGGCTCGTCCGAGGTCCTGCGCACCTCCATCGCCAAGCGGGTGCTGCGGGCCCACCAGCCGGCCACCATCGGAGAGGAGACACGGTGACACCGACGTCCGCACCGACCACGGCGACCAGTCCCGGCCAGTCCAGTCCCGGCCAGCCCGGCGCGGCGGCGGGTGGGGAGAGCCGGCCCGGTCCGTTCGCCATCTTCGGCCCGGCCACCGCCGACCCGGGCGCGCCCGACCTCGAGCGCATCCGGGAGATCGCGAACGCGATCGTGCCGTTCCGGCGGTTCGTCGGCATCGACATCACCGAGATCGACACGGAGCGCTCGGTGGTGGAGATCCCCGACCGGCCCGACCTCACCAACCAGCTCGGCACCGTGCACGCCGGCGCACTGTTCCTGGCCGCCGACCTCGCCGGCGCCGCGGCGGTGGCCGGGGCGCTCGCGCCGCGGCTGAGCCGGTTCGAGTACCTCGTCGTCCGCGACGCCCGCTCGACGTTCCGCAAGCCGGCCAACGGGCGGGTGCGCGCGATCGGCCTGGTCGACGAGCGGGAGGCGCGCCGCGTCCTGGCCGGCACCGGGCCGGAGCGGTTCGACCTCGACGTCAGGGCGCTGCTCTACGACGACGCCGACGTGCTCGTCGCCCGGTTCCACTTCGACTACGCCTGCGCGATCGCCGGAGACTGACGATGCCGACCACCGAGTCGACGACCCCCGCCGACCCCACCGGAGCCGCACCGCCCACCGCTCCCAGCGGCGGCACCGATGCCGGTGCCGGTGCCGCCCGTCCGAGCGCGGCCGCCGGCCCGGAGAAGGTGCCGGTGCCGGTCTCCAGCGGGATCACACTCATGGTCCGGGCGATGGCGCAGCCCGACCCGATGGCGCCCGTCGTGCTGCTGCTGCCGGCGATGGCCCTCAAGGCGAAGTTCTACCTGCCGATGGCCAGGGCGCTGTTCGCGGCGGGCCTGTCGGTGGCCACCCTCGACCAGCGCGGGTACGGCGAGAGCACGCCCGGCCTGCGCGAGCAGCCGAACTTCGGCTACCGCGAGCTGATCGAGGTCGACATGCCCGCGGCCGTCGGTGCCGTCCGGGCCCGCTTCCCCGGGGCCCCGCTGTACCTGTTCGGCCACAGCCTCGGCGGTCAGCTCGCCCTCTTCCACACGGCGGCCGCGCCGGGCGAGATCGCCGGCGTCGTGACGATCGGCACCGGCACCCCGTACTGGAAGGCGTTCGGACGTCGCAACTGGTTCGAGGCGTTCTGGAAGATCCAGACCATCGGCCTGGTCGCCCGGGTGCGCGGGTACTGGCCCGGCGGAATGCTCATCGGCGGCGCGATGGCCAGCCAGGTGATGGTCGACTGGGCGCGCCAGTCCCGGACGAGCAGGTGCCGTCCCAGGGGCTCGACGCGGCGCCACGACGACGCGCTGCGCGCGCTGGACCGGCGGGTGCTGGCGATCTCGCTGGACGACGACCGGCTCGGTCCCAGCTCGAACGTGGACTTCCTCTGCTCGCGGATGCCCGCGGCGCGGCTGACCCGGTGGCACGTCGTGGAGTCCTCCGGGGTCGCCCACCGCGACCACTTCGCCTGGATCAAGGACAGCGCGGTCATCGGCCGGGCCGCGGCGAGCTGGATCACCAGCGGGCGACTGCCCGCCGAGCAGGCCGGCGGAGAGGGGAACGGGCGATGAGCAGGACACGGCTGACGGTCCTGGGTGACAGCTTCGCGGAGGGCCGCGGCGACCCGCGGCCCGGCGGCGGCTACGCCGGCTGGGTGCCCCGGTTCGCCGAGCTGTTCGGGATCCCGCACGGCGGCTACCGCAACCTCGGCACCCACCAGGCCACCACGCGGCACATCCTGGAGCACCAGGTGCCGGCCGCCCTGGTCACCAAGGCCACCGTGATCGGCGTCATCGGCGGGGTCAACGACCTGGTCAGCGACTACGAGCCGGCCCGGTTCCGGCGCAACCTCGCCGCGGTCCTCGGCCGGCTCGCCGGCCCGGACACCGTGCTGTTCACCGCCACCTATCCCGACATCCCCGGGAACCTGGCCGTCCCGGCGTCCTTCCGGGCGCTGCTGCGCGACCGGTTCGCGCAGGCCAACGCCTACCTGCAGGAGGCGGCGGCCGCCACCGGCGCCGTGTGCCTGGACATCGCCGCGGCCACCGAGTGGCGCGGCCGGGCGCTGTGGGATCCGGACGGGCTGCACCCGAACCCGGCCGGGCACCGCCACTTCGCCGAGACCATGGCCGACCATCTCGGCCGCCACACCGGCATGGCGCCGGTCGGCCGCGAGCCGGCGGGTGTCGGAGCCGGTGCGGGCGGCGGGCTGCTGTCCTACTGATCCACCGACCTGCCCCACCAACGCCACCACCCCCTCGGGCCCGCCCCGCGCACCCAGCTCAGCACAGCACGCCCAGCGAGCACAGCACGTCCAGCGAGCACAGCGCGTCCAGCCAGCCCGGCCCGTGCGGCCGGTCCGGCTGGTCCGGCGCGCCCGAAACCAGCCGAACTTACGTTCCGAAAGGGTCATCGTGAGCGAGAGCGGACCGCCTCGGCGACTGGCCGACACTCCCATCGCCATAGTCGGAATGGCGGGCCTCTTCCCGCACGCCCACGACTTCCGGGAGTTCTGGCAGAACATCGTCGACGCCCGGGACTGCATCGAGGACATCCCGGCCAGTCGCTGGAACATCGACGACTACTACGACGCCGACCCGACCGTGCCGGACCGCACGTACTCCCGGCGCGGCGGGTTCGTGCCCGACGTCGCCTTCGACCCGCTGGAGTTCGGGCTGCCCCCGAACCAGCTCGAGGTCACCAGCACCCTGCAGACGCTGAGCCTCGTCGTCGCGCGCGACCTGCTGCGCGACGCCGGCGCCCGCTCGGCACACTCCGCTGACGGGGCGGACTGGTACGACGCCGACTCGACCGGCGTCGTGCTCGGTGTGACCGGGCCCGTCCCGCTGATGCACCCGCTCGCCGCCCGGCTGACGACGCCGGTGCTGCGCGAGGTCGTGCGGGCCTGTGGGCTGACCGAGGACGACGCGCAGGCCATCGCCACCCGCTACGCCGAGGCGTTCGCGCCCTGGGAGGAGAACTCCTTCCCCGGTCTGCTGGCGAACGTCACCGCCGGGCGGATCGCGAACCGGCTCGGCCTCGGCGGGATGAACTCCACCGTCGACGCCGCCTGCGCGGCCTCGCTCTCCGCGGTGCGGATGGCGATCGCCGAGCTGGTCGACGGCCGCGCCGACATGATGATCGCCGGTGGAGCCGACACCGAGAACTCGATCTTCGGGTACATGTGCTTCAGCAAGACCCAGGCGCTGTCGAAGTCCGACCGGATCCGCCCGTTCGACGAGGGCGCCGACGGCACGCTCATCGGCGAGGGCATCGGCATGCTCGCCCTGCGCCGCCTCGCCGACGCCGAACGCGACGGCAACCGGATCTACGCGGTCATCCGCGGCATCGGCTCGGCCAGCGACGGCCGCTCGAAGAGCATCTACGCGCCGCGGGCCGAGGGCCAGGAACGCGCACTGCGCCGCGCCTACGCCGACGCCGACTGCTCGCCCGCCTCGGTGGAGCTGTTCGAGGCGCACGCGACCGGCACCGCGGTCGGTGACCGCACCGAGCTGACCGCGCTGGACGCCATCCTGCGCGAGGCCGCCGGGGACGAGGCCCGCTTCGCCGCGATCGGCAGTGTCAAGTCGCAGATCGGGCACACCAAGGGCGCGGCCGGCACCGCCAGCCTGATGAAGCTGGCGCTCAGCCTCTACCAGAAGACGCTGCCGCCGACGATCAACGTCGAACGGCCCAGCGGCCCGCTCGCCGACGACAACACCCCGCTGTACGTCAACACCCACACCCGGCCGTGGGTCCGCGACCCGCGGCGCCCGGTGCGGCGCGCGGCGGCGTCCGCGATGGGCTTCGGCGGGACGAACTTCCATGTCGTGCTGGAGGAGCACCGGGCTGAGCGGCCCGCGACCGGCCTGCTGCACCGCACCGCCCGCGCCTGGCTGTGGCACGCGCCCGACCCGGCGGCGCTGCGCGCGGCCCTCGCCGCCGGCGAGCCGCCCGCCGACGGACTGATCTCCACCGACGGACTGATCCCCGCTGACCATGCCAGGGTCGGGTTCGTCACCCCGGCCGCCAACCCCGACGGCGGGGCCGCCGACGGCGCGGACCTGCGCCGCATCGCGCTCGAGCAGCTGGCCGCGGCGCCCGATGCCGAGCAGTGGACGCACCCGGCCGGCGTGTACTACCGCCGCCGGGCGCTGCCCGACCCGCGGGTGGGCGCGCTGTTCGCCGGGCAGGGCAGCCAGTACCTGGAGATGGGCCTGGACGCCGCCCTCGGCGTCCCGACCGTCGCGCAGGCGCTCGACGACGCGAACGCCGTGTTCGCCGACGACGACGCGCGGCTGGCCGCCGTGATGTACCCGCCGCCCGTCCTGGACCCGCAGGTTCGCCAGGAGCAGGAGTCACGGCTGCGGGCCACCCGGTACGCGCAGCCGGCGATCGGCGCGCTGTCCGCCGGGCAGTTCCGCTACCTGCGGGAGCTCGGCCTGGACTGCGCCGGCTACCTCGGCCACAGCTTCGGCGAGCTGACCGCCCTGTGGGCGGCCGGCGCCCTCGACGACACCGAGTTCTTCCGGCTGGCCCGGGCCCGCGGCGCCGCGATGGCGCCCCCGGACCCGGCCACCGGCGGGAACGCCGGCGACGGGAACGCCGCCGGCGGCGACCCGGGCACGATGGCCGCCGTCCAGGCGAGCCGGGAGCAGATCACCGAGATCCTCACCGACTTCCCCGACGTCGTCGTGTGCAACAACAACGCCCCCGACCAGGTGGTCGTCGGCGGGGGGACACAGGCCGTGGAGGCGGTGGTCGAGGAGCTGGCCCGGCGCGGGATGACCGGCCGGCTGCTGCCCGTCTCGGCCGCGTTCCACACCCGCTACGTCGCCCACGCGGTCGAGCGGTTCGCCCAGGACCTGGCGCAGGCCCGCATCGGCGCCCCGGCCGCTCCGGTGTACGCGAACACGGCGGGCGCCGCCTACGGCCCCGACGCCGACTCGAACCGGGTCGTGCTCGCCGGCCAGCTGCTCGCCCCGGTCGACTTCGTCGCCGGGGTCACGGCGATGCGCGCCGCCGGGTGCAACATCTTCGTCGAGTTCGGCCCCAAGCAGGTGCTGGCCCAGCTCACCCGGCGCATCCTCGACGACGCGCCGGTCACGGTCGTCTCCACCGACGGCGGCCCGCTGCGTGACGGCGACGTCGTGCTCAAGCAGGCCGCGGTGCAGCTCGCCGTGCTGGGCCTGCCGCTGGCGGACATCAACCGCCACGACGCGACGGCCGGCGCCGAGGGCGACACCGAGCAGCCGCGGCGCGCGGCGATGACGGTCACACTCACCGGCGCCGAGTACGTGCCGCAGTCCCGCCGGGCCCTTTACCAGGCGGGTCTGACCGACGGCTTCCAGGTCTCCGCGGTCGCGGCGGCCATGAACGGCGGGCCGGCGGCCGTGGCCACGCCGCCCGCCGCCCCGGCCGAGCCGGTTCCGGCCCCGCAGCCCGCGCTCACCTCGGCCCCGCAGCCCGCGCTCCCCGCGGCCGCGCCGGCGGCGGCCGAGCTGCCCGCGGTTCCCGCGGTGGCCGGGTCACCCGCGGCCGCCGGCCGGCCCGCAGGCTCCGCGCCGGTTCCGGCGGCCGCGGCGCTCGGCGCGGGTCCGGCCGGCGCCGGGGTCAGTGAGGCCGTCGCCCTGCACCTCGACCTGCACGGGCGCTACCTGGACGGCCAGCTCCGGGTCACCGAGGAGCTGGTGGGTCTGCTGCGCGACGGCGCCCAGAACGGTGACCAGGCCGGCTGGGTGCCCGCCGCGGTCGAGCAGGTCCGGGACCAGAGCCTCGCGGCGGGTCGGGCACACGTCCACGCCAACGAGGTCCTCGCCGCGCTGGCCGGCCTCGAGCTCGCGGCAGGCGGGCATGCCCCGGCAGCGCCGGCAGCAGGTGCGCCTGCCCGGGTGGGGCTCGCCCCCCGTTCCACCAGCGCCGCCGGGCCGGCCGCCCTCGCACCGCCGCCCGCCGCGCCCGCTGTGCCCGCCCCGGTGATCGCCGACGCACCCGCGACGGTGCCCGCCGACTCCGCCGGCCCTGTCGCGGTACCCGCTCAACCGACGGGCAACGGCCACCATCCCCACCAGCCCGGCACCCTGATACCGGCCGCTGCCCCACTCCCCGCCGATGTGTGGCGGGTGAGTGAGTCCATGGAC
>NZ_SJXI01000138.1:0-5477 GCF_004337455.1 Parafrankia sp. BMG5.11
TCCGGCGAACTGGGAAGAGCCATTTTTCGTACCCCATCACGGTTGTCCCTTGCGCGGGGTCAGTGCTGGGCCGGCGGGCCAGATCCGAGGAAGGCTGCGAGGGAAGCGCCGCCGGAAGAGCTGCTCGAGTCAGTCGCCCAGCCAGGATTCTACGGTGACAGCAAGCCCGGGGATCTCGACGGTGACCGCGGTCCACAACAGGTCCGTGTCTACCGAGAAGTAGCCGTGTACGAGATGGTTGCGCATGCCGGCGATCGCAGCCCAGGGCACCTCGGGGTGGTGTGTGCGGAAGGAGTCCGACAGCCGCGCTGCGGCTTCCCCGATTATTCCTACCCATCTGATCAGAGCAGCGGACAGAACAACGTCCTTGTCGAGTTCCTCGCGTGAGGCGGGGAGGTGCGCGCTGATCAGTTCCGCATGTTCGACGATATCGCGGAGGCGCTCATCGTCGGACCTCACAGTGCGACGGCCTCGGCCAGGACCCGCGGACGGAGCCGGGGTCGTAGCCCAGCGACTGTCGTGACGTCGACGTGGACATTGAGCGTCGCCTCGGTGTCGCTGATGAAGCCACCCAGATCGAACAGACCTCGTCCTGGAGCGAGATCGACAAGGAGGTCGACGTCGCTCGCGTCGTCTGCTTCGGCGCGGGCGACGGAGCCGAAGACACGGATGTTGCTCACACCGTAGCGTCGCGCGATCGCGTAGACGTCCGCGCGACGACGACGCAGTTCGCTCATCGTCACCCTCCGGTGACGATCTACGTCTGGCGTCACGGCAACCTCCTCGAGGCGGACGACAGCTGACTGGAACGGGCTGCGAGGTCGCCTTTGCCGCTGGACAGGGTGCCGACGAACTCCGGCAACGGCCACTCGTCGCTTCCGTCCACGGTTGGGGTGCGCTCTCGGAGGAGAGCCAGGACCGGTGCCACCTGGGACTCGGGCAGCCGGTCGATCAGCCGGTGCAACTCGTCTCGCAAGGCGCCCACAGAGCACAGGATACGGCCGTGGGCGGCAGTCGACCCACTAGATCCACTGGTGGAACTCTTTGTGGACTTGGCGGATGGACGCGGACGCCGCAGGAGATCTCGAACGACCCCGCAGCCAAGGAGCCTGGCATCAGGTCTCGGCTCACGTCGGCCGGGCACCGGTGTACCCACCGCTGTACCCGAGCAGACGGACGTCAGTGGACACCGGCGGGCACGGACCGGCGCTGAAGCCCAGGTTGTACCGACCAGGTAGACGTCGGTGGACGTCCGTGGACGAAGCGCCCGCTTCTCTTAATCCGCGGGTTCGGGGTTCAAGTCGCGGCGCACCCGTAGCTACCAGCGGTTTCATCTATTTGGATGGAGCCGCTGTTTTCATTTCGTCGACACCGTACGCACCGCGTTCGGCGGGTACGTGCACGGCGCCGAGGTCCGCTTCACCGCGGCCTGCTGGCTGTTCAGCGCCCGAGCGTCGGTCGGGTCGGAGACGCCGACCACGCCAGTCGAGCTCGGCTGGCAGCGGGACGACGGCCTCGCGGAATACGGTCTCGCCGGAAATGAGGTGCGCTCTCGGCCCGGGAACTGGCAGTCTCGCGGTCATGGATGTGCCGGCCGGATTCGAGATCGACGACGACCCCGAGCGGATCGACCGCGACGCGGTGTGGGCCGCCCTGTCGACCGAGGTCTACTGGGACCTGTGGCGCGAGCGCTCGCATGTCGAGGCGCAGCTGGACAGTGCCTGGCGGGTCGTCGGTGCTTACGAGGTGGCCACCGGTCGGCAGGTCGGCTTCGCCAGGGCGATCTCCGACGGCGTCTCGTTCGCCTACCTCGCCGACGTGGTGGTGACCGGTAGCGCCCGTGGCCACGGGCTAGGGAAGGCCCTGGTCACGACCATGATCGAGGACGGTCCCGGGGTCGAGTTCGAATGGCTGCTGCACACCAAGGACGCCCACACGCTGTACGAGCGGTTCGGCTTCCGGATTCCCGAGCGCACCGTCATGGAGCGGGGGAGCCCCCGCGAGCCGGACTTCGAGGCGGCGCCGCCTCCCGATTCCGTGCGGCGATGAGTGGGGCCGCTCAAGACCCGTTCAACCAGATCGGGCCGCTCCGTCGTGGTAGACGCACCGTGACGATCAGACCTGCGCTGACCGCGCTGCGGTTGCGGCACCTGGCGCCCCGCGGTGTGGAGTGCCGTCGGGCCCACCGAACTGTGCCCCGTGATCAGGCAGACTTGAGGGATGGCCGACGATGATCCGCACTGCTGGCTCGAGGACGTCGCCGGGGAGGCCGCCCTCGCCTGGGTGAGGGAACACAACGCCGAGACGTTCGCAGAGCTCACCCAGTCCGCCGAGTTCGCCGGGCTGCGCGCGGAGATCCGCGAGGTGCTCGACTCGGATGACCAGATTCCCTACCCGGTCACCAGGGGCGAGTACCTCTACAACTTCTGGCGCGACGCGGGTCATCCGCGTGGCCTGTGGCGACGCACCTCGCTGGCGTCGTATCGCGATGCCGCCCCGGACTGGGAGGTCGTGCTCGACGTCGACGCGCTCGCCGCCCGCGAGGGCGAGAACTGGGTGTGGCACGGCGCACGGGTGCTGCGACCCGAATACCGGCTGGCTCTGGTCGAGCTGTCCCGTGGCGGCGCGGACGCCTCCGTCATCCGTGAGTTCGACCTGGTCACCAAGTCCTTCGTGGAGGATGGCTTCTTCCTGCCCGAAGCCAAAAGCTCGGTCGGTTGGATCGATGAGGACCGGATCTATGTCGGTACCGATTTCAGCGAAGGATCGTTGACCACTTCCGGCTACCCCCGCGTGATCCGGGAATGGCGGCGCGGCACTCCGCTCGACGATGCCGTCACAGTCTTCGAGGGCGAGGTGGATGACGTCTCGGTCGACGCCTACCACGACCCGACCGAGGGTTTCGTGCGCGACTTCGTCGACCGAAGCATCGACTTCTACCGCACCGAGACGTTCCTGCGTATCCCGACGGGGCTGGTCCGCATCGACGTCCCGGACGACGCGCACACCTCGGTTCACCGGGAGTGGCTGCTCATCACCACCCGGTCGGAGTGGGTTGTCGACGAGAAGGTCTATCCGGCGGGCGCCCTGCTCGCCGCCAACTTCGAAGCATTTCTCGCCGGACGACGAGAGCTCGAGCTCCTCTTCGAGCCGGACAAGAACACCTCGCTCGCGTACCACGCGTGGACTCGCAATCATCTCATCGTCGCCACTTTGCGGGACGTGAAAAGCCAGTTCACCGTGCTCACGCCGACAGCCTCGGGCTGGACGAGGGCGCCGCTGGCCGACCTTCCGGACACCGGCTCCGCCTACATCAGCGACACCAACCCCGACGTCGACGACGAGTACTACCTCGGTGCCAGCGGCTACACCCAGCCAGCGACCTTGTACCGCGGCGAGATCGGCGTGGAACCCGAGATCCTCAAGCAGGCCCCGGCGTTCTTCCCGACCGATGGCCGCACCGTCAGCCAGTATTTCGCCGTGTCCGACGACGGTACCCGCGTCCCCTATTTCGTCGTCGGTACCGGAAAACCCGGGCCGACGCTGCTCTACGGGTACGGCGGCTTCGAGGTCTCGCTCACCCCCAGCTACAGCGGTACTGTCGGCCGGGCCTGGCTGGCGCGCGGCGGCACCTATGTCGTCGCCAACATCCGCGGTGGCGGCGAATACGGCCCGGACTGGCATCAGTCAGCCATCCGCGAGAACCGGCTGCGTGCCTACGAGGATTTCGCCGCCGTGGCCGGCGACCTCGTCGGCCGGGGGATCACGACGCCGGCCCAGCTCGGCATCGAGGGCGGTTCCAACGGCGGGCTGCTCATGGGCGTCATGCTCACCCGCTACCCGGAGCTGTTCGGAGCCGTCGTCTGCTCGGTGCCGCTGCTTGACATGCGCCGCTACCACCAGCTGCTGGCCGGAGCCTCGTGGATGGCCGAGTACGGCGACCCCGACGATCCAGCCGACTGGGCGTTCATCAAGGAATACTCGCCGTACCAGAATGTCCGGCCCGGCCGTCGCTACCCGCCGACGTTCATCACCACGTCAACCCGCGACGACCGCGTCCACCCCGGGCACGCCCGCAAGATGGTCGCGCGGCTGCGCGAACTCGGCTACGACGTCCGCTACTACGAGAACATCGAAGGCGGTCACAGCGGCGCCGCCGACAACGAGCAGCTTGCCCACAAATCAGCCCTGATCTACGAGTTCCTCTGGCGCACCCTCGGCGCCGGCCCCGCGGCCGGCGAATAGCGCCGGCGGCCCTGCGGAGAGGGGCGCCGGCGCTCACCCACGGACCGGTGTCGACGGGGGCCTTCCGCCGCTTCTCCGCACCCGGCAAGATCCTCACGGTGCTCGGGGACAGCGGTTGGTCGGCCTCGGGCCTGTTCAGCGGCGAGGTCGATGCCGTCCTCGCCGACCCGACCGGATGGGTCGAGCACAGCGGCGTCACCTGGACGTCCGTGGGGTCAAGGACCTGACAGCCAGCGCCAGACCCGAGTATCTGTTTGCCAAATCAGCAAACAAATTTGGTGGCTGGCCACGTCCTGGGCAAGAGTGGCCCAATGATCGACGACCTCGCGACAGGCTCACCCGCGTCCGACACCCGCTCTGCTCTCGACGGATACGTCGGAGACCCGGCAGTGCAGGCGGAGTGGGACAAGCGGTACTCCGAACGAGAGCAGCTGTGGAGCGGCCAGCCCAATGGCGCGCTCGTGGCCGAGGTCGCCGCGCTCACGCCCGGGCGGGTGCTCGACGTCGGCTGCGGCGAGGGCGCGGACGCAGTCTGGCTCGCGCGCGGCGGCTGGGACGTGACCGCGCTCGAGGTCTCCGGCCTGGCACTGGAGCGGGCGGGCGGGCACGCGCGGGACGCCGGCGTCGCCGTCCGATGGGTCCACGCCGAACTGACCGAGGCCGCTCTCCCGCCGGCGTCCTTCGACCTGGTCTCCGCGCAGTACCCGGCCCTGCTACGCACCCCTGACGCCGTGGCCGAACGAGCACTGCTCGCCGCCGTCGCCCCCGGCGGCCTGCTCCTGCTCGTGCACCACGCGGGAATGGACACCCATCCGGTGCACGACAGCGGATTCGACCCGGCCGACTACGTCTGGCCCGCGATGGTCGCCGCACTGCTCGACGACGACTGGGAGGTGGAGCTCAACGAGCAGCGGCCACGCGTCGCACCCGACAGCGGAGCCGGCGCACACCACGTCGACGACCTGGTACTACGCGCACGCCGGCTACGCTGAGCCCCCCACGTTCATCGGCCGTTCCCGTTTATCAGCCGCGAGCTCCAGCACTATCTCCCCGCCTCCGGAAGCGATCAAATCCACCGGGAGAAATTCGACCGAACGTTTCAAATATTCAGCCGGAAACGCCCGGAGTTAATTTTTATTCCGTTGGTACCGCAGCGACAGTGATCTTTGTGCGGCTACTGCCACTCTGGCCGCTGCTTGGGCGGGTGCTGGACCCAATGCCGTGAAGCGTAG
>NZ_SJXI01000139.1:0-2204 GCF_004337455.1 Parafrankia sp. BMG5.11
CGTGCGCCCAGCAGACTGGAGGTGACGCCGTGTAAGCGGCCGATCTACCTTTCGTAAGCTCGTCGTCGCTTGCCGGTGGAAGTCCGGTCCGGGTAGCTGCCAGGAGGCCCGGTAGCAGGCTGGCGGCTTCGTCTGGAAACGGGCGGGGTCGAAGCCCAGCGTCAAAGGCCCTGCAAGGGGGAGCGACAGTGCGGTCCGTAGCATAAAGCGAAGCCTGCGGCGTCGTTACTCAGCCCGTTCTTTGGGCGGGACAAGGGAGTGTCGAGCCCTTCGGAATCGGGGCGAAGGCCATGGAAGCGGCGAAGATCCTGGAATTGCAGCCGTGAGGAACTCCTCGGCGTATGGGGCGCGGAACGTACTGATAGTGGCGGCGGGAACTGGGGAGGCCCTCCCCGGCCTGGCAGGCTGCGGAAATCTGCCGGAGAGCCGTGCCCTATAACCGGTGATCCCGGGAAGTGGGTGGCGGGCTGGGTGGGCGTCGGAGGCGGCCATATTACCGATCGAGCCGACCGGACAACATAACCGGCGGTGAGGGAAAGGGCCGCTACTTCGTCGATGCGTGCAGTTGGAAAGGAGGGGCCCGGTGAGTGCCATGGTTGCTAGTCCCACCGCTGGTGGATCCCGTGGGGATTCGGTCCGTGCCTTGCAGCACACGCTTTACCGGACGGCCAAGGCCGATCCCGGACGGAGGTTCCATGCGCTCTCGGACAAGGTCCACCGTAGGGACGTCTTGGAGCGCGCGTGGGTTCAGGTGCGCGCCAACAAGGGGGCATCTGGCGTCGACCACACCACGGTGGTCCAGGTCGAGGAGTACGGGGTTTCCCTGCTCCTGGGTGAGTTGGCCGCCGAGCTGCGGGAAGGAACGTATCGGCCGCTACCGCTGCGGCGGGTCCTGATCCCGAAATCTGGGGTGAAGGGCGGGTTCAGGCCGCTGTCGATTCCCGCTGTTCGTGACCGCATCGTGCAGACAGCTACCAGGATCGTGCTCGAGCCGGTCTTCGAGGCTGACATGGCCGAATGTTCGTTCGGGTTCCGTCCACGGCGTTCGGCGCACGACGCCCTGCGGGTCCTCGTTGACGAGGCCGCGCGGGGCAGGCGGTGGGTGGTGGAGACGGATATCGCCGACTGCTTTACGGCGATCCCGTTTGACGGGTTGATGCGGGCGGTCGAGGAACGGGTCTGTGACCAGGGCCTGCTCAGGCTGGTGCGCGGGATCCTGCGTGCTGGTGTGATGCGGGACGGCGAGGTCCGGCGGAAGGTCAGTGGGGTCCCGCAAGGGGGTCCTTTGTCGCCGTTACTCTGTAATGTCTACCTGCACCGGCTGGATCGGTCGTGGGATGAGGGTGACGGGGCGCTGGTACGTTTTGCCGACGACCTGGTCGTGATGTGCTGGTCGCAAAGCCAGGCGGAGCGGGCGCTGGAGTGCCTGACCCGGTTGCTGGCTGACCTGGGCTTGGAGCCTAAGGCGGCCAAGACCCGTATCGTCTACCTTCAGCCTGGTGGAGGGGGCTTTGATTTTCTGGGCTTTCACCACCGGCTCGTGCGGTCCCGAGGAGACCGCGGTAGGCGAAAGGTGACGTTCCTCGCTCGCTGGCCTTCGGACAGGGCGATGCGGCATGCCCGTGACCGGATTCGGGAGATTACCGACCGGTCGCGGCTGTTGTTACCGCCGCAGGTGATCGTGGAACGGCTCAACGCGTTCCTGCGTGGTTGGGCCGGCTACTTCCGCTTCGGGCATTCTGCCCGGCATCTCGGCGCGATCAGGAGGTTCGCGCAGGAGCGACTGGTCCGGTTTGTGCGGGCCCGTCATAAACGCAGCATGGGGTTCGGCTGGTGGGTGCTGTCGCGCTCGCGGCCGGTTGACCTCGGACTGATCGGCCTGTATGGGATCACTGTTTCACCCAGGGCTGGGAAGACCTGGCGGGAGAAATCGAATGCCGGCGGTGAACGACGTCGGTAAGCCGTGTGAGGGAGAACCTCATGCACGGATTGACGGGGGGCGGCTGGAAACGGAGCATGCCATGGACGGTCGGGATGAAAAACGCGGGGGAAACCACGCGGACAAAGGTACCGGACCTTGTGCCTAAAGCGAGATGCCACCGCGCCAGTCGCCTACCCTACGAAGATAGTCGGAGTCGACCTTAGCTGGTTCGCCGATGGGCGCCCATCGGAAAGCTTTGCGTACATCGTCGGGTGTACGGGCG
>NZ_SJXI01000140.1:0-2550 GCF_004337455.1 Parafrankia sp. BMG5.11
AGACCTAATCAAGTCCTACTAGGTGCGCGGTTTGCCGATACCTCCCGGACGCCGGCGCGTCCACCCGACGAAGGCGCGGTACCGTTGGGGCACAGGGTGTAACAGATGGGCTACACGGGCGTTATCTCGGCCGTGGGAGATGCCAACGGTGTTGGCGTTCCGGACCTCCCGCGTCGCTTCCGTCGAGCCTTGCTCGCCTCATTTCTGGTCCTGCTGGCCGTCGCCACCTGCACGGTGGTCCTGCCGGTACGGCCAGGGGGGATCATCATCCGCATCGCCAACACGACAGCCTGCGCTGTCACCGCGGTCTGCTGCATCTGGACGGGATGGCGAGCCCGGGGCGCCGCACGTTACCCCACCTCCGACGCGACCGACCGTCACGTGACGATCGAGCCTCGGGTCAACTCATGTGGATTATGAAGGGTTGGAGGTCGGCTTCGTGATGCCTGGTATGGCGCCCTACGCCACCGCACTCGTGCTTGCTCGCTACCTCGAGCAGGCCCCCCTCGACAAGGCATTCTTCGTGGAGGAGGTACGGCGCAACCGCGAGATCCGCCGCGGATTCAACCCTTACACCAAGTTCTGTGCCGCCTGTCGCGCCGACTTCCGGTTCGGGTCCTCGGGACGACATCTGGAACAAGCCGTGACCACTGTCGCCACCCGATACCAGCATCTCTATCAGCAGCTGGAATTCGGCTACCGCTCCTACCTCCGGAGCCTGGATGATCTGTCCTTCTGTTCGGAACAGAAAATCCGTGATGCAGTCATCGAGCGGTCAGGTCTCACACTCAAGATCAACCCACACATGGGCGTGCGCCGAGGCAACGGCCGAGTAGAGGCCACCTACATGTGGTTTGACGCCCACCCGCCTAATCCTGAGGTCATCGCCACATTGCTGCGGCTCATGAGCCAACACATGGAAAACATCTACCCCGCCGGGCTGCCAGTCGTACTTGACGTGCGACGGGGTCGCGCATACCGCACGAGCAGCATCTCCCCGGTCCGAGTCGACCGGTATATCGATGGGCAGCTTGCCGCGTTCGTCGCCAACTGGACGGCCGCAGCTTAATTCACACGAGTGGGCCGAGACCGTGGCGACGACGTCAGCCACGTGGCAGGTGGGACGACGACCGACCAGCCAACCCGTCTGGCTACCCTGAAGCCGCGGGTCTCGGCCCTCCCTGTCGCGCCAGCGTGGACGGTGGGATGGTCGGCGCCCGGTGCGCTTTGTCCGTGTGGACGAGGATGCCGCAGCGGGTGCTGCCCCGCGGGTGATCCGACCGCTAACGTTGCCCTTCGAGTGAGGGGTGGACCGCAGCAGATAACATCAACCATGTTCCATATTGGCGGGGATCTGGGCGTCCAGCGGCTCGGGTTCGGAGCCATGCGCTTGCCGACCGAGCCGGGCCCCGACCGCCAAACGTCTCTCGCGGTCGCCCGGCGGGCCGTCGAGCTGGGCGTCACGCTGATCGACACTGCCCACCTGTACGGCGGGGGAGCGAACGAGGAGCTTCTCGCCGAGGCCCTGTATCCCTACGCGGATGGACTGCTCATCACGACCAAGGTCGGCGTCGCGCGATCGGGCCCGGCAGGCGAGTGGAAGCTCGACGGCCGGCCGGAGGTCCTGCGCGATCAGGTCGATCAGGCCCTTCGCCGGCTTCGGGTTGAGCGGCTCGAGTTGCTTCAGCTGCACCGGATCGATCCGGAGCTACCTCTTGCCGACCAGTTTGGCGTGCTGCGGGAGATGCAGGCTGAGGGCAAGGTCGGTCGGATCGGGCTGTCCGAGGTCACCGTCTCGGAACTCGACCAGGCACGGAAGATCATCGATGTGGTGAGTGTGCAGAACCGCTACAACCTGCTCGACCGCGAGCACGAGCCCGTGCTCACAGCGTGCGAGGCGGCGGGGATCGCGTTCCTGCCCTGGCGGCCCGTCGCTCCGGCGACGACGGGTGCGACGGCCGAGATCGCTGCTGTGGCGGCCGAACTCGGGGCCACTCACGCGCAGGTCGCGCTCAGCTGGCTCCTCGACCACTCGCCGGTCATCCTCCCGATCCCGGGCACCGCCCGGATCGATCACCTGGAGGAGAACTTCGCCGCGGCGCACCTTCACCTGCCCCCAACCCACCTCGACCGTCTCAACCATCTGTCCGAGCGTGCTTAGGTGCGGGCCAGGGTGCCCCCGCGAAGTACAGCCCGATCATGAGGGCATAGAAACCAGCGCGACGCTTGACGACGCTGTCCCCCCGTTGTCCGTCATGGGCGGGGTTCTACGCCATCTGGACGGCCGACAAGACGGCGACGGTCAGCGCCGGGGGCGTGGTAGGGCGTCAACCCCGCCCGCGGCCACGCGTCCCATCCTGTGGGGCTTCAGAACCCCGATTTGGGCGGTGACCTGCGTGTTTGCCCGCGGGGCGGGGCCCGTGTCGGGCAGGCTGGGTGGTCATGGTGTGGTCGCTGTTCTACGCCCTGACACGGAACACTCTCGGGCTGATGCTGCTCCGGATGCGTGGGGACACCGCAAGGACGTCGAGCTCCTTGTCCTGCGACATC
>NZ_SJXI01000141.1:0-4449 GCF_004337455.1 Parafrankia sp. BMG5.11
CAGCTGAACAAGCGGTAACACACGGAGTGCGCGAAGCGGGTGCGGCGGGTGCGGTGGGTTCACCGCACCCGCCGGGTCCGAGGGGGCTACGGCGCGAGCAGGTCCAGCGTGCCGAGGTCGCGGATCGCGGCGCACGCGTTTGTGATCATGGAGAGGAACATCCGGTCGGAGCTCTCGGTGGGCTCGTTGGTCGCATAGACGGAGCCGAGCACGGTGAGCAGCGGTGCCTGCGGGGTTCCGAGCCGGTAGTCCCGGAAGCACTCGTCGAGCGGGTAGTCGTCGACCCCCATCCGGACGAGCCGCCCGTGGTAGGTGCGGACCAGGTTCTTTTCCTGGGCGCGTCGGAGTGCGGGTGGCAGTGCGGTGGCCAGGAAGTAGGCGACGTCGCGGCCGGCGAAGCCGATCTCCAGCGACTGCCAGTCGAGGGCCGTCACCTCACGGGACGCCGTGAGCCCGTGGGACTCGGCTGACTCGTGCGACTCGCCTGCCGCGCGCGGCTCCGTGAACAGGAGGTTGTCGAGCCGGTAGTCGCCGTGGATCAGCGTGTGGCGGGTGCCGACGTGCCGGCCCCACCGGGCGAGGAGATCGGCCGTGCGGAGCAGTGTGTCCGTGTCGGTCGGTGCGAGACGGTCGCGGAACCGGTCGAGGAACGGGGCCATGGCCCCGGCGAAGACCTCGCTGAGGAAGCCGAGCGCGGCCTCGTCCGTCCGGCGTAACCAGTCGGCGCCGTCGGCGAGATCCGGCTTGTTCCAGAACGGGCCGTGCAGGCCGGCGAGGTTACGCAGCGCGGCTTCGGCCTGGCGGACGTCGCAGCCCTCCACCTGGAGACCGGGCCGTGCCGGGTGCCCGTCCTCGAGCACCAGCGTGAAGCTCCGGCCGTCGGCGCTGATGTCGGCGCTCCACACCGCGGCACCCGGATCCGGGCGGACGGAGCGAACCGGGTGTAGTAGCCCACCTCGCTGCGGTAGCCGGGGGCGATCTGGCCGCGGCCCTCGGGGGAGCCGGCGGCCATCTTGAGTACCACGGAGGAGGGCACCTGGTCGGTGCCGCCGGGCCGGACGCCGGTGCCGCCAGGCCGGACGTCGAGGTGGAAGCGGTAACTGGAGCTCAGCTGGCCGCCCCCGACGGGTTGGTGGCGCAGCCCTACGACCTCGGTGTCGGTGCCGCCCCGGCGCAGCGCGCCGGTCATCCACTCGGGGGTGACCGTGTTGGGGTCGTCGACGATCCACCCCGGCTGTCCACCTGCCGGTTCGGTCATGCTGGGCCTCCGGAGGAGCTCGGGTCGGTGTCCGCGGCGGGCGTGAGGCTCAGGTGATCGTGTAGCGGATGGGGAGGTGCTTGGGTCCGCCGACGAACAGGGTCTGCATGTATTCGGGTGTGCCGGCTAGTTCGATCTCGTGTAGCCGGGGGACGAGTTCGGTGTAGAGGGCGCGTGCCTCGAGTCGGGCGAGGTGGGTGCCCAGGCAGTAGTGGGCGCCGAAACCGAAACCGACGTGCTTGTTCGGGGTTCGGCCGACGTCGAAGGCGTTGGGGTCGGTGAAGACGTCCTCGTCCCGGTTGGCGGATGGGTAGGACAGCAGCACCGACTCCCCGGCCGAGATCCGGACACCGCGGAGGGCGGTGTCCTCGGTGGCGGTGCGCATGAAGTGCTTGACGGGGGATACCCAGCGGATCATCTCGTCGACCGCGGTGGGCACCAGGCCCGGGTCCGCGGCGAGGCGCCGCCACTGGTCCGGGTGTTCGAGTAGGGCGTGCAGCCCGCCGGAGATCGCCGCGCTCGTCGTGTCGTGACCGGCGGTGGCGATCAGGACGTAGTACCCGACCGCCTCCAGTTCGCCGATCGGTTCGCCGCCGATCGTGGCGTTGGCGATCACTGAGCCGAGGTCGTCGGTCGGTGTCGTGCGGCGGTCCGCGATCACTGTCTGGAAGTACTGGAAGAAGTCCAGCAGGGTGTCCAGGGCGGCGGTGTCGCTCGGGTTGCGGGCGAGGTCGACGTCGTCGGAGCCGAACAGTTCCTGGGTGAGTGTGAGCATCCTCGGGAAGTCCTGCTCGGGTAGCCCGAGCAGGGAGAGGATGACGTAGAGGGGATAGTGCGCGGCGATGTCGGTGACGAAGTCGCATTCGCCGCCGAGATCGGCCATGTGGTCGACGTAGCGTTTCGCGAGCTGGGCGATGCGGTCGGATAACCGCCGGATGCCGGCCGGCTTGAACCAGTCGGCGCTGATGTGCCGGTAGACCGGGTGGTCCGGCGCGTCCATCTGTACCAGCGAACGTATCGGCGGCGCGGGCGCGGCCGGGTCCTGGCTGACGGCCGTCCGTGGCGCGTTGTGCCAGCGCTCGGAGTCCCGGGAGATCGTCATGACGTCCTCGTGTCGGGTGACCGCCCAGAACGGCGCGAAGCCCGCCGTCTCGACCCGGTGCACCGGCGAGTGGCGGCGCAGCAGCGCGGTGGCGGTGTGCCACCGTTTCTCGTCCGCGTACGCCGTCGGGTCGGTGAAGACGCTGCCCGCTTCGTCGAGATCCATGATCAGTCCTTCCGGTGGCACGAACGGGGCGAATCTCGCTTCGTGCCCGGTGGGTGTTGTGGCCCCTGGTCGCGGGCGTCGCGCACGACCGGAGAGTAGCAAAATATCTAGTTCTTTTGCGGTTGTTGGATTCGTTGGCAGGTTAGGCGCCCGTCGCCGGTCAGCCGCGCCGGGCGCCGGTCGGACCTGTCGTCGCTGGCCGGACCTGTTGTCGTCGGCCGGACGGCTACCGCGGTTTGGCGTCGGCGAGCCGGGCCGTCGCGACGGCGCCCAGCTTCCCGGTCCCGGCGTCGGTGAGGTGCACCAGGCAGACCTCGCCGTGCCTGTCGGCCACCGCGCGCGCTGGTCCGACCGAGAACGGCCGCAGGTAACGGATGCCGAGAGCGGTCACCACCGTCGGTCCTTGGGCGGATGAGGTTGCTGCCTCCTCGGTGGCGAGCGCGACGAGGCCGCCCTGGATGGCGCCGCCTGCGTTGAGGCCGTCGGCCCGGTGGGGTACCTCGACGGTGCCGGGAGCCACGATGACGCTGCCGACCCGCTCGGTGAGGGGTACCGGCAGCCGGAAGGGTCCCTCGGGTAGTCCGGCCAGGGCGCCGTGGGAGAAGACGTGGTCGGGGTTCGGGGAGGTGACGAACGACGTGTGGCAGACGGCGGTCAGGGTCCCGGAGGTCTCGTTGCGGAATCGTGTCTCGCAGACGGCGACCGTCCGGCCGGCCTTGACGGTTCTTGCCTTGAGGGAGATCGTGTGGCCGATCTCGGCTGGTTCGACGACGTGCACGTCGAGGTCGAGGGTGAGGGCTGGCCGGGGTGCGGTCAGGTTCAGGGCGAGTGTGCCTGTGACGATGTCGGCCCAGGTCGCCAGCACGGATGTCCGCAGGGCGGTCGTGCCGGGGACGCACAGCTCGGCGAACACGTCGGCGCGCCCGGTGGCGACGCCGTCGTCGACCGAGAAGCCCAGGCCGAGCTCCATGACGATGTGCCGCACATCGTCCACGTTGCCGCGATTGCCACCATTGTCGACGGTGTTCACGAGATCGCCCCTTCGCTGCCTTGGTCGCACGGCCTCCTGGCCGCGCGGCCGGCGGACGTCGAGCGTCTCAGTCCTGGTTGCCGAATGGTTTGTAGGGCAGGGTCGGGTTGCCCTGTGCGTTGAGGGTTGTCATCAGTCCGCCTCGGGTGCAGGCGGCGGGTACGAGTGGGTTGGCGGTGCCGTCGCAGTGGAAGGTCAGGCCGGGGGCTGCGGGTAGTGGCAGTTCGGGTGCTGAGCGGATCTTCTCGATGAGTCGGGTGGGGGTGATGTTCCCGGTGAGGCCGTCGAGTGCCCGGCTCAGGGCTGTCATGGTGACGTAGATGGTGGAGCTCATCGAGTTGCTCAGGTCGATGTCGTTGTCGTCGTAGGTGTGCACGATCGCCTCCCACTGGCGTAGGTCGGGATTGTCGTGGTCGTCGATCGCGAACGGTGCTGATGCGTACACGCCTTCCAGGGTGTCGCCGAGTGCGGTTTTGGAGGTGTCGGAGACGCACTGGTTGACGACGCTGACGGGTCCGTCGAAGTTCGCCGCTCGCAGGCCCCGGAACGCGGAGATGCAGAAGGCGTCGCCGCCGATGATGTGGACTTCGGTGGGTCCGCCGGCGGTGATCCGTTCCATTTGTGGGGTCATGTCGGCCTGGTCGGGGGGGATGGCGACCACGTCCAGGTCGAGGCCGGCGTCGCCGAAGAGCTGGTCGCCGACGGTGTCGTAGAACCCGGTGACCACGGGTACGTCGATGCCGACGACGGTCACTTTGGGGACGTGGTTCTCCTTGGCGACGGTGATCGGCATGCCGGCCAGGCCCGCGATCTGGTCTGCCAGTGCGAAGGTGGAGTCCCGGTCGAGGATGACCGACTGTTCGGTGGTGGCGTACACGAAGATCGGGATCCCGG
>NZ_SJXI01000142.1:0-23091 GCF_004337455.1 Parafrankia sp. BMG5.11
CCACACATTAATCGTCAGTAGTCGACCGCTGCGCAGGCGGGCGTCCGCGGCGACGGCGGTCGCCGTCGCCGCGGGTCCGGACCTGCACGCTGACTCGTACCGGACGAAGCAAGCCGGTCATCCGAGGTCGGCTGCGCGAGCCTGGGCCCGCGGAGCTTCACCGTGGTTTCGGATGCACGCCCCCTACAGGGTGTTCGCGAGCCGATCGGCGAGAATGCGGGTGAAGCGGGACGGGTCGGCGAGCTCCCCGCCCTCGGCCAGCAGCGCCATCCCGTACAGCAACTCCGCCGTCTCGCTGAGAACGTCGGAGCTCGCGTCCTGCTCGTGGGCCTTCCGTAGCCCCTCCACCAGTGGATGCGTCGGATTGAGCTCCAGGATGCGCTTGGAGTGCGGCACGTTCTGCCCCATGGAGCGGTACATCTTCTCCAGGGTCGGCGTGATGTCGTGGGTGTCTCCCACGATGCAGGCCGGCGACGTGGTGAGGCGGGAGGAGAGGCGGACCTCCTTCACCTGCTCGTGCAGGGTTCGGGTCAGCCAGGAGAGCAACTCGGCGAAGTCCTTCCGCTGCTGCTCCCGTTCGGGCTCGGTGCTCTCCTTCTCGTCCGCCGTGCCGAGATCGACCTGGCCCTTGGCGATCGACCGCAGCGGCTTGCCGTCGAACCGCGCCACCCGCTCGACCCACACCTCGTCGACCGGGTCCGTCAGGAGGAGCACCTCGTACCCCCTGGCGAGGAAGGCCTCCATGTGTGGCGACTTCTCGATCATCAACCGGGAGTCGCCGGTCATGTAGTAGATGTCGTCCTGGCCGTCCTTCATCCGGTCGACGTACTCCCGCAGGGTCGTCGTCTGCTCCGGGTCGCGCGTCGAGGCGCAGGAGACGATCTCCAGGATCGCCTCCTGGTTGTCGACGTCGTCCAGCAGCCCCTCCTTGACGACGGGCCCGAACTCCTTCCAGAAGGTCCGGTAGCGCTCGGCGTCGTCCGTCTGCAGGCCGCGGACCGTCGAAAGCACCTTTTTCACCAGCCGGCGGCGAACCAGCTGGATCTGGCGGTCCTGCTGGAGGATCTCGCGGGAGATGTTCAGCGACAGGTCGTGCGCGTCGACGACACCCTTGACAAACCGCAGGAAGTTCGGCATGAGCGCCTGGCAGTCGTCCATGATGAACACGCGCTTCACGTACAGCTGGACGCCACGCTTGCCGTCCTGCGCGAACAGGTCGAACGGCGCGTGGGACGGGATGAAGAGCAGCGCCTCGTACTCGAAGAGGCCTTCACCCTTCATGTGGATGGTCTCGAGCGGGTCGGTCCAGTCATGGCTGAGGTGGCGGTACAGCTCGTTGTACTCGGCGTGGTCGACCTCGGCGGGCGGGCGCGCCCACAACGCCTTCATCGAGTTGAGCGTCTGGATGTCGGTCGTGACCGTGCCGTCTTCGTCCGTGCTCGCTGCCTGGTCCGGGTTCTCGGTAGCCATTCGGATGGGCCACGCGATGAAGTCGGAGTACCGCTTGACGATCTCCCGGATCTTCCGTTCGGCGGTGTAGTCGAAGAGGTGGTCCTCGCTGTCCTCCGGCTTGAGATGCAGGGTGACGGCGGTGCCCTGCGGCGCGTCGTCGACATCCTCGATGACGTACGTGCCCTCGCCGCCCGACTCCCAGCGCGTGCCACCGCTCTCGCCGGCCCGGCGCGTCAGCAGCGTGACCTTGTCCGCCACCATGAAGGTCGAGTAGAAACCGACACCGAACTGGCCGATGAGGTCCAGCGACGCGGCGGCGTCCTTCGACTCCTTCGCCTTCCGGAGCATCTCGGCCGTTCCCGACCTGGCAATGGTGCCGATGAGCTGGACGACGTCGTCGCGGGACATGCCGATGCCGTTGTCGCGCACGGTGAGGGTGCGCTGCTCCCGGTCGACCTCGAGGGCGATGTGCAGGTCGGACGTGTCAGCCGAAAGGTCCTTGTCGACAAGTGAGGCGATGCGCAGCTTGTCGAGGGCGTCGGACGCGTTGGAGATCAGCTCGCGCAGGAAGATATCTTTGTCGGAGTAGATCGAATGGACCATCAGCTGCAGAAGCTGACGGGCCTCGGCCTGAAATTCAAGCGTCTCGATCCGATTGCTCACGGGACCTCCATGCGGACACGAACAGTTCGCGGAACAGGATACCGACGCGCAGCACCCGTTCGGTGCCCGCACGGCATCCGCTCGGTCGAGCATCAGGCGCACCGGAACCCGCCGGAGCCACTGGCCGAGGCTGAGTACCATCTCGACTACGGACGCCGACCTGCGGCCGGCGTCCGGTAGGACACGAGGGCGCGGGTCAGGCCGACGATCCGCGCGGCGGCCTGAGCGCCGGCGCCCCGCGTATCTGGGTCCTGTCGGGGCAGAAGGCGACGATGTCGAGGCCGTCGATCCGGTCGGCCGACCGGCACCGGGCCGCCCGCGGAGGCGGGGGCGGGGCGAAGGAGCCGGGGTCGAACAACCTGGACCGCCGGCGGCGGGGCTGCGCACATCCTGCGTCGGGATTACGACGCCCACACGGTCGCCGCTGACCAATCCTCGATTTCCCGGAATCGCCTGTGAATGCAATGGTAATCGACCTCTCGGCAGAATTCAGTGCTCTGGATGGTCTGGCGCAGAAGTAACTCCAGATACAGGCGAACAAATCTGGCTTACAGCGACCGCGCGGCGGTGAACGAGGATGTCCCGGGCTGCGACGTCCCGGGTCGCTGGTAGGCGCGGACGACGTCCCGGCCAGCGGCTGCGGAGGGCGTGCCCGGCAGCGGATCACATCGGCGCAGCTGCACTGATGGTGCTGGCGCAGCGGTGCTGATCGAGCCTGGCGGCCGCGTGCGCGGATCAAGCCGGAGCGTGGCGCCCCGGGCCGGCCGGCCCCGGAGCACGCCCGGCCGTCGTTCGCGAGGCGCCGGCTCCCGGCCATGATGGATACTCCCCAGGACGAACAGGCCGTCGGCCGGCAAGAAGGAGCAAAAGGATGCAGAAGGCGCTCGCGCCCGAGATCTCAACCTGGCCCGACGAGCAGCCACAGCTCATCGGTAGCCGCTGCGGCGACTGCAGCGCCACGACGTTCCCCACTCAGGCCCTCTGCCCCCGGTGCAGCGGCGACAAGATGAGTGACGAGCTGCTGCCCCGCCGCGGCACCCTCATCGCGTGGACGACGCAGGGCTTCGTCCCGAAGCTGCCCTACGCCGGTGGGGAGACGGCCGAGACCTTCAAGCCGTTCGGCGTCGGGCTGGTCCAGCTCGACGACGTGATCCGCGTCGAGGGCCGGCTCACGGAGTCCGACCCGGAGAAGCTGAAGTTCGGCATGGACGTCGAGCTGACGATGGTGCCGTTCTACACCGACGCCGACGGCGACGAAGTGATCACGTTCGCCTTCGCGCCAGCCTGACCCACGCCGCACGAGCCAGAGAGGAACCATCGAGATGAACGACGTCGCCATCATCGGCGTGGGCCTGCATCCCTTCGGTCGCTTCGAGAAGTCGGCCATGGAGCTCGGCGCGGACGCCATCCAGCTGGCGCTGAAGGACGCCGGGGTCGGCTGGAAGGACATCCAGTTCGGTGTCGGCGGCAGCCTGGAGATCGCCAACCCGGACGCGGTGACGAGGCTCGTCGGGCTGACGGGCATCCCGTTCACCGACGTGTTCAACGCCTGCGCGACCGCAGCCAGCGCCATCCAGCTGTGCGCCGACACGATCCGGCTCGGCAAGTACGACATCGGCATCGCCGTGGGCCTGGACAAGCACCCGCGCGGCGCGTTCACCGCCCATCCGTCGATGCTCGGCCTGCCGGCGTGGTACGCCGAGAACGGCCAGTACGTCACCACGCAGTTCTTCGGGATCAAGGCCAACCGCTACCTGCACGAGCACGGCATCTCGCAGCGGACGCTGGCGAAGGTGGCGGCCAAGAACTACCGCAACGGTGTGATCAACCCGAACGCGTTCCGGCGTAAGGCGCTGAGCGAGGAGGAGATCCTCGGCTCGCCCATGCTCAACTATCCGCTGACGCACTACATGTTCTGCTCGCCGGACGAGGGTGCCGCCGCCGCCATCATGTGCCGCGCCGACATCGCGCACCGGTTCACCTCGCAGCCGATCTACCTGCGCGCCACGGAGATCCGCACCCGCCGTTTCGGCGCCTACGAGGTGCACAGCACCTTCGCGCCGGTCGACGAGGACGTCGCGCCGACCGTCTACGCCGCCCGCGCCGCCTTCGAGGCCGCCGGCGTCGGCCCGGGGGACGTCGACGTGATCCAGCTCCAGGACACCGACGCCGGCGCGGAGATCATCCACATGGCCGAGTGCGGCTTCTGCGCCGACGGTGAGCAGGAGAAGCTGATCGCCGAGGGCGCGACCGAGATCAGCGGCTCGCTGCCGGTCAACACCGACGGCGGTCTCATCGCCAACGGCGAGCCGATCGGCGCGTCCGGGCTCCGCCAGGTGCACGAGCTGGTTCGCCAGCTGCGTGGTCAGGCGGGTGACCGTCAGGTCGCCGGCAACCCGCGCGTCGGGTTCGCCCAGGTCTACGGCGCCCCCGGCACGGCCGCGGCCACCGTCCTCACCGTCTGAGCTCACCGACTGAGCAGGCGTTCCTGAAACGCCTGCTCAGTCCGGTCGTGCGGTTTGCAGCAGGCCGGACTGGTAGGCGATGACGACCAGCTGCGCCCGGTCGCGGGCGTTGAGCTTCGCCATGGCCCGGTGGACGTGCGTGCGGGCGGTCAGTGGGCTGATGACGAGCCGGTCGGCGATTTCGTGGTTCGAGTGGCCTTCGGCTACCAGCGCCATGACCTCGCGTTCGCGAGCGGTGAGCGCGGCGAGCGCCACGGGATTGGCCGTGGCGGTGGCCGCGGGCTCCGGGGCGGCGAGGAAACGGCTGATGAGAACGCGGGTGGCCGCCGGCGAGAGAAGGGCGTCGCCGCCGGCGACGGTGCGGATCGCGGAGAGCAGCTCGTCCGTTCCGACGTCCTTGCCGAGGAAGCCGCTCGCGCCGACGCGGAGCGCCTGGGCCACGTACTCGTCGATCTCGAAGGTCGTGAGGATCAGGACACGGGTGGCCGCCAGCGTCTCGTCGCCGCAGATGGCGGCGGTGGCGGCGAGCCCGTCGGTGCCGGGCATGCGGATGTCCATGACCACGACGTCCGGGCGGTGCTCCCGGGTCGCCGCGACGGCCTCGTGCCCGTCCGCGGCCTCACCGACGACCTCCATGTCGCTGCAGGAGTCGATCAGAATCCGGAAGGTCGACCGCAGGAGGGTCTGGTCGTCGGCGAGGAGCACTCGGATGGTCATCGGCTTCCGTTTTCGTGGGAGTTCTGGGGTGCAGGGGCAGGACGGCGGTGACGTGGAAGCCGACCTCGGGATGATGACCGGCCTCGAGATGCCCGCCGACGGACAGCGCGCGTTCCCGCATGCCGATCAGGCCGAACCCGCTGTCCGAGGCCGGGATCGACGTCCCGGCGCCGGGACGCGCGCCGCGGCCGACCGGGCCCGCGTTCTCCCCGCCGCCATTTATGATCATCAGGGTGACGCTGTGCGGGGCGTAGGTGATGTCGACACAGGCGTTGTCGGTCCTGGCGTGTTTCGCCACGTTGGTGAGGGCCTCCTGCGCGATCCGATAGGCCGTGAGATCGACGCCGGGGGAGAGCGGGGACGGTTCGCCACGGGTGGTGATCGTGACCGTGAGCCCGGTCGCGGCGAACGTGTCGGCGAGCTGGGGGAGCTGGGCGAGCGAGGGGGCTGGTTCCAGCGGCGCGTCCGGGTCGTCGCTCTGCCGCAGGAGACCGACGGTGGCCTTGAGGTCGCGCAGTGCGGAGGAGGTGGTGGCGGTGAGACTGGCGAGGATCGGTTCCGCCTGGTCGGGGTTGGTGCGGACGAGGTGTGCGGCGGTGCCGGCCTGGGCGTGGGCGAGGGTGATGTGGTGGGCGACGACATCGTGGAGTTCGCGGGCGATGCGGGTGCGTTCGTCGGCGACCCGGCGGCGTGCCTCGGCCTCCCGGGTGCGTTCGGCGTGTTCCGCGCGGGCGTGGACGGCGTCCAGGTAGTCCTGTTTGATCCGCCGCGCGCCGCCGAGTGACGCGGCCATCAGCAGCCAGGCGGTCGGGCCGATGGTCTTGAGCTCCAGGGGATAGCCCTTGGGGTCGGCGACCAGCGCCGTCGCGACCACCGCCGCGCAGCCGGGGAGCAGGAAGCTCAGGGTGGTCCTGCGGTCGGTGCGCGCGGCCAGGAAGTAGACCGCCGCCATCGCGGGAGCGATCATCAGCGAGGTGAGCAGGTAGCCCAGGCCGGCCAGGACCACGGTGCAGGCGATGGCCACCACGGCGGTCGCGCGGGGGTGGCGCTCGTTCCAGAGCAGGGCCGTGCAGGTGACGGCGGCGAGCAGGACCGCGGGGTATGGGGAGCTGTCGTGGGCGACATGCTGCGGGTTGAGTCTGCTGGCGGGGCCGGCGGCCGCGAAGGCCAGAAGCGCGATCACCACGGTGCTTGTGCGGTGATGGTCCCGGAGGCGCCGCCACCGGCTGGTGATCGTCATAGCGGTTCCCGTCCGATGCTGGGCCGTTGCTGGGCCGTGGTGCCCACGGTACGGGCCCCGTCCGCGGGCCGCAGTGCCGCCTGCCGGGTGCCGGCGGCCCTCGGACGGGGCGTGCTCAACGCACGGACGTGGATTCCAGGGCGACGGGGTCCTCGCGACCGGTGGCCGGTGCCGCAACGGCCGGTGCCACGCCGGCTGGCCGGCTCAGCGTCTCGCCCTCGACGTCGATGTGGGGCAGGACCCGGTCGAGGTGGCGTGGGATCCACCACGCCTTCTCCCCGAGAAGGGCGAGGACGGCGGTGGCCAGGCCGAAGACGATGCCGACCATGAAGATCGGCATCATGCTCATGATGGGTCCGGTCTGGTGGAGGCCGAATTCCGGTGCCCGGCGGCCTGGGTGACCTGCTTCCCCCGATTCCGATTCCCGTCGGCGGCCTGCCGTTCGACCTGACCATCGTCAAGGCGTCCACCGACGCCGAGGGCCTGTCGCTGACCGCGACCGCCAGGGATCTCGTCCTCCCGGCGACGGAGACCCCGACCCGGCACTGCCCCCCGGTGGAGAACGGCCGCGCCTGACCTGACGCCCGCGTCCGGTTGTCGAGCCCCCACGCACAGTCAACCCTTGGCATCGGTGCGGACGAGATCTACCAGAAATACCTGGGCATCGAGTAGCCCTGACAGGCCGGCATGGCCCGACCGCTCCGAGGCGCGGCAAGTGTGACCGGTTCCGCTCCGTCGTGCACTGACATTCGGGAGGTATGCATGATACATATGTATGTATAGTACAAAGAAGTTGAGGAGGGGGCATGACCTCCAGTGACGACAGCGGCGGCTCCGCCCTGGTCGCGACCCGTCGCGTGGGCGACGAGTCGCACGTCAACGCGATCATCGCCGTCCTGGGTGGGATAGGCGTCGTCGTCGCGATGATGCAGACGTTGATGGTGCCGCTGCTGCCGACGCTGCCATCGCTGCTGCACACCAGCTCGGCGAACGCCTCGTGGGCGATCACGGCCACGCTGCTCACCGCGTCCGTCGCCAACCCGGTGTACGGGCGGCTCGGCGACCTCTACGGCAAGCGGCGCATGGTCTTCGTCGCCGGCACCGCGCTCGCCTGTGGCTCGGTGGTGTGCGCTCTGAGCAGCTCGCTCGTGCCGCTGCTGGTGGGCCGGTCGATGCAGGGCCTCGGCATGGCGATCATCCCGCTGGGCATCAGCATCATGCGTGACCTGCTGCCGGCGAAGCGGCTGATCCCCGCCATGGCGCTGATGAGCTCCTCGCTCGGGATCGGGAGCGCGCTGGGCCTGCCGATCGCGGCGGCGGTCGCCCAGCAGACCGACTGGCACGTGCTGTTCTGGGGCTCGGCCGTCGCCGTCGTCGCCCTGATGGTGCTGATCTGGCGGGTCGTTCCCGAGTCGCCGGTCCGCGGCACGGGCCGGTTCGACCTGCCGGGGGCGATCCTGCTCTCCGGAGGGCTCGTCGCGCTGCTGCTCGCCGTGTCGAAGGGAAGCACCTGGGGCTGGACCAGCACCACCACCCTCGGCCTGGGCATGGTGGCCGCCGCCCTCCTCGTCGCCTGGACCTGGTGGGAGACCCGCGCCGAGGCCCCCCTCGTGGACCTGCGCACCACCATCCGGCGCCCGGTGCTGCTGACGAACATCGCTTCCGTCGCGCTGGGCTTCGCGATGTACGCGAACTCGCTGATCAACCCCCAGCTGCTGCAGCTGCCGAAGGCCACCGGGCACGGGCTCGGCCAGTCGCTGCTCGCCACCGGCCTGTGGATGGCCCCCGTGGGGCTGGTGATGATGGCCGTGTCGCCCATCGCCGGCAGGCTGATCACGGCACGCGGACCGAGGACCTCGCTCATCGCCGGCTCGGTCGTGATCGCCGGTGGCTACTGCCTCGCACTCGGGCTCACCGGCAGCCCGCCGGGAGTCCTTCTCGTCAGCTGCGTGATCAGCACCGGCGTCGCACTGGCGTACGCGTCCATGCCCACCCTGATCATGCAGTCCGTGCCGGCCTCCGAGGGCGCCGCGGCGAACGGCCTCAACACCCTCATGCGCTCCATCGGAACCACGGGGGCGAGCGCGGTGATCGGCGTGGTCCTGGCGAACATGACCATCCCGTTCGGGTCGACCCAGGTGCCCTCCCTCGCCGGCCTGCACGTCGGATACCTGATCGGCGCCGGCGCCGCGCTGATCGCCGGCCTCCTGGCACTCGGCATCCCCGGCCGCGCGGCGTCGACGTCGGCCGTCACGCTCCCGGAACCCCGCCGGACGTCCCCGCAGGCGACCCAGCCCGCGGCGACGTCCACCTCAAGCGGCTGAGGTCAGGTCATGGCTGGAGCCACAGGGGCTCGGGCAGGAGTGATCCGAGGCCGTACTGGGTGATGCCGCCGACGTTCCTGGCGGCCATGACGCTCGGGTTCACCCGGACGGTGAAGACCGCGGGAACCAGCGCGGTCAGCCGCTCCTGGAGGGTGGCGTACGCGGCCTTGCGTTCCTGTTCGGTCGTCCCCGTGCGGCCCGCCTTCAGGGCGGCGTCGATCCGCTCGTCCTTGACGCCCGGGAAGTTGCCGCGGGAGTCGCTGCGGAACACCGTCCACATCCGTGGGTCCGGGTCGATGAAGTTCGCCGACCAGACGACCATGTCGAAGTCGTTGCTCGCCTGGATCTTGGGATACTCGGAGAAGTCGACCACCCGCACCTGGACCTTGACGTTCTCGTACGAGCTGAGCTGGGCCTGGACGTTCTCGGTCGTGTCCCTGATCTCCGACGAGGTGAAGCTGGTGAACGTGAAGGTGACGGGTTTGCCGTCGGCGGCCAGCTCGTCGAACAGCCGCTGTGCCCTCGCCCGGTCGTACGTCCGCAGCGGCTTGTCGGAGTAGAACGGCGAGGACTTGGTGAACAGCGTGTCGGCGGTCTGGGCGGCGCCATTGTACACGGCCAGGTTCAGCGCGTCCAGGTCGACCGCGGCGGCGATCGCCTGCCGGGCCCGCAGGTCGTCGAACGGCGCCCTGCGCATGTTCATCGCGAGGAACAGGCCGCCGCTCAGCGGCGTGACGTCCGTCGAGTAGCCGGCCTTCCCGGCCTTGGCGACGCTGTCCGCGTTCGTGTCGATGACCACGTCGGCGCCGCCGCTGATCAGAGTGTTGTACCGCTGGCTCGAGTCGTTCGACGTGCGGATGGTGATGCTGTCGAGATAGGGCCGGGGAGCGTCCCAGTAGCCGGGGTTCTTCGCCAGCTCGATGCGGTCCTGGCGGGTCCAGGTCCGCAGGGTGTACGGCCCCGCGCCGACCGGCTTCGCGTCGAAGGACGCCTTGCCCTTCCGCAGCGCGGTGGGGGAGGCGATCCAGTTCATGGACGTGGTGAGCATCGCGGCCGGGAAGCTGGGCACCGGCTCGGTCATCGTCACCTTCAGGGTCGTGGCGTCCACGACGTCGGTGGCGGCGATGAGGGACGCCTCCGGCAGGTAGGGCGAGGCCATCGCCGGATCCCGATGGCGATCCCAGTTGAACTTCACCGCCGCGGCGTCGAGCGCGGTGCCGTCGGTGAACGTCAGGCCCGGTCGAAGTTTCAGCTCGAACGCGGCGCCCTTGTCGGCGGTGGCGAACGACTCCGCCATCGCGTACCTGATTTCGCCCGTGTGCTCGTCGTTGGTCATCAGCGTGCCGTACAGGGCGTTGCCCACGAACGCGTTGACCTGCCACGCGTTCGTCATGGTGACCGGATCCATCGAACGGGGCTCGGAGAGCTGCATGACCCGCAGCGAGCCGCCGGCGACCGGCTCGCCGGTGGGCCCGGTGGCGGTGGTGGTGCCGGTCGTCGTGGACGAGCCGTCACCGCCGCCGCAGGCGCCCACGGTGAGCGCCACACAACAGGCGATGACGGTGGTGAGTAACTTCTCTCTGCGAAACATCGCAGTCCTCTCGCTGGTTCCCGGCGGCTAACGGGCGACGGTGGAGGCCTCGGCGGCCCAGTAGGCGTCGCGCAGCGGCTTCTTGTAGAGCTTGCCGTTGTCCAGGCGGGGGAGTTCGGGCACGAAGTCGATCGACCGCGGCCACTTGAACGGCGCGAGCCTGGTGCGGCAGTGCTCCAGCAGCCGCGCGGCCAGCCCGTCGCCGGCGTCGGCCATCCGCACCGGCTGGACGACGGCCTTGACCTGCTCGCCGAGCTCGGGGTGCGGCACGCCGAACACGGCGACGTCCACGACCTCGTCGTGCAGCACCAGGACGTCCTCGATCTCGCGCGGGTAGATGTTCACCCCGCCCGCGATGATCGTGAAGTCCTTCCGGTCACTGAGGTAGAGGTAGCCGTCCTCGTCGACGTGGCCGATGTCGCCCAGGGTGCGCCAGCCGGGATGGGCGGGATGGCTGACGGCCCTGGTGCGGTCCGGGTCGTTGTGGTAACTGAAGCCCGCGCCCTTGGCCTCGAAGTAGACCACCCCGTCCTGGCCGGCCGGGAGCTCCGCGTCATCCTCACCGCAGATGTGCAGCACCCCGCCCTGCGCCCGGCCGACCGATCCCGGGTGCGCCAGCCACTCCTCACTGGTCAGACCGGTGCTGCCGACATTCTCGGAGCCGGCGTAGTACTCGAAGATGATCGGGCCCCACCACTCGATCATCTGGCGCTTGACCTCGACCGGGCACGGCGCGGCCGCGTGGACGGCGATCCGCAGGCTTGACAGGTCGTAGCGGGCGCGGACCTCGGGTGGCAGCTTGAGCATCCGGACGAACATCGTCGGGACCCACTGGGAGGTGGTCACCCGGTACCGTTCGATCGCGTGCAGGGCCCCCTCGGCGTCGAACTTCGGGAGGACGACAACCGTGCCGCCGACGCTGTGCATCAGCGCGGACACCCGCAGCGGGGCTGCGTGGTAGAGCGGCGCGGGGGAGATGTAGACCGCTTCGGAGTCGAAGCCGAAGGCCCCGCGGGCGCCGGGAAGCAGCGGGGCGTCGCCCTCGCTGGCGGGCCAGTCGGGCCGCGGGAACTGGATTCCCTTCGGTCGGCCGGTCGTCCCGGAGCTGTAGAGCATGAACGTGCCGCGGATCTCGTCGTCCCGGGGCTCGGCGGAGAAGCCGGCGGTGGCGGCGTCGAGGTCCTCGTAGTGCTCGGAGCCCCCGTCGAGCATGAGGCGCCGGACGACCCCGGGGGTCTCGGGGACGACGGCTTCGGCTACCTCGGCGAGCGCCCGGCTGCTGATCAGTGCCTTCGCCCCGCTGTCGTTGATCAGGTACGCGACCTCGGGCGGGGTGAGATGCGAGTTCACCGGGGTGATGTAGAGGCCGCAGTTGAGGCCGGCCCAGACCAGCTCGAAATAGCGCAGGTGGTTCTCGGCGAGAATCGCGAGGCGGTCACCCGGGCGCAGGCCCGAGTCGACGAGTAACCGGGCCAGCCGGTTGGAGCCCTCGACGAGCTCACGGTAGGTCAGGATCCGTTCCTGCCCGCGGGGGCCACCGGCGAGGATCACGGCGGGCTTGTCAGGGGTCAGCGTCGCGAAGTCTGGTGGGTACATCTGGTCCTCCAGGGAGAGAACAACGGTTCGCTATACGGGAAACGTAGCTCTTTCAATGGGTGATACCAGATTCTTGGCGGCGGAGATAGATGGCCTGTGCGGTTCCGCGGAACCGCGGCTCAGCAGATGCGAGGGAGTTGCTCGCCGACGAGCATGTCGACGAGCCGGGTGCTGCCCAGCAGCGTGCGCATCACCACGCGACCAGGATGACCGGCGACGACGTCGCCCAGGCGGGTGGCGTGCCGGCTTTCGGGCCGCGAACGCATGACGGCCAGGATCTCGTCGGCGGCCTCGGGCGCGACAACGGCGATCAGGCAGCCCTCGTTGGCGACATGCAGCGGGTCGAGACCGAGCAGGTCGCAGGCGGCGGCGACCAGCGGCGGTACGGGCAGCGCCGTCTCGTCGATCTCGACACCGACTCCGGACGCCGCGGCGATCTCGTTGAGCGCCGACGCCACCCCGCCGCGGGTCGGGTCGCGCATCACGTGGATGTCGCCGCCGCGGCGTTCCACCATGGCCTGGACGAGACGGTGCAGCGGGCGGGTGTCGGAGGCGATGTCGGCCTCGAAGCCGAGGGCCTCCCGCGCCGAGAGCACGGTGGTGCCGTGCGCGCCGATCGGCCCGGAGACGAGCACCGCGTCGCCGGGGCGGGCGAAGGCGGCCGAGACGCGCGCGGCGGGCAGGCGGCGTCCGATGCCGGACGTGGTCACGAAGATGCCGTCGGCGGCGCCGCGGGGCACGACCTTGGTGTCACCGGTCACGACGGGGACCCCGGCGGCCGCCGCGGCCGAACCGACGGAGGCGATGATCCGCCGCAGGTCGTCGAGGGGGAAGCCCTCCTCGATGATGTAGGCGACGGTGAGCGCGAGCGGCGTCGCGCCCATCATGGCCAGGTCGTTGACGGTGCCGTGGACGGCGAGCGTGCCGATGTCCCCGCCGGGGAAGAACAGCGGGCTCACGACGAACGCGTCGGTGCTGGTCACCAGGGTGACGCCGGCGACGTCGAGGACGGCGGCATCCTCGAGGACGCCGCCGTCGGGCTGGCCCGCCCGCGCGGCCAGGGCCGAGCCCGCGCCGAGGGCGGGCAGCAGGACGTCCCGGAGCAGCTCGGCGGACAGCTGCCCGCCGCTGCCGTGCCCGAGCGTGACCCGCTCGGTCTCGACGCGGGGGAGCGCGCAGCTGGCGAAGGTGGGGTCAACGGTGGTCACGACGCCCTCCCGGCGGAGTGGTAGGCGGCGCAGGTGCCCTCGGTGGAGACCATCGGCGCGCCGAGCGGGGTGCGCGGGGTGCAGGCCGTCCCGTAGGCGGTGCAGTCGGTCGGCTCGCGGGCGCCGGTGAGGATGTCGCCGGCGATGCAGGCGGGATGCTCCCGGGCGGTCAGCCCGGAGACGGCGAAGCGGGTCTCGGCGTCGTAGCGGGCGAACTCGTCGGTGAGGGCCAGGCCGCTGTCCGGGATGGTGCCGATGCCGCGCCAGGCGCGGTCCCGCACCCGGAACACGCGGCGGATGGCCTCCCGCGCCCGGCTGTTGCCGTCGCGGTGGACGGCGCGGGCGTACTGGTTCTCCACCCGCGCGTGGCCCGCCTCGAGCTGGCGGACGGCCATCAGGATGCCCTCGAGCAGGTCGAGCGGCTCGAAGCCGGTCACGACGACGGGTACCTGGTAACGGTGCGCGATGGGTTCGTACTCCGTCCAGCCCATGACGGCGCAGACGTGGCCGGCGGCGAGGAACCCCTGGACCTGGCGGTCGGGCGCGTCGAGGAGCGCCGTCATGGCCGGTGGGACGAGGACGTGGCTGACCAGGATGCTGAAGTTGGGCAGGCCGAGCTGGTGGGCGCGCAGTACCGCCATGGCGTTCGCCGGCGCGGTCGTCTCGAAGCCGACCGCGAAGAAGACCACCTGGCGGTCCGGGTGCTGTTCGGCCAGGCGTACCGCGTCCAGCGGGGAGTAGACGACGCGGACGTCGGAGCCGCGGGCGCGCAGGGCCAACAGGTCGGTCCCCGTTCCGGGCACCCGCAGCATGTCGCCGTAGGAGGTGAAGATGACCTCGGGACGGGCGGCGATGGCCAGGGCCTTGTCGATGAGTTCGAGCGGGGTCACGCACACCGGGCAGCCCGGCCCGTGGATCATCCGCAGGCCCGCGGGCAGCAGGTTGTCGATGCCCTGGCGGACGATGGTGTGCGTCTGGCCGCCGCAGACCTCCATCAGGGTCCAGGGCCGGGTGGCCGTCGTGTGGATCTCGTCGAGGAGCTGCCGCGCGAGGGCGGGGTCGCGGTACTCGTCGAGGTATCTCACAGCTCCGCCTCCAGGGAGGTGCCCATCGAGCGGAGCATCTCCAGGGTGCGGTGCGCCTCGGCCTCGTCGACCATGCTGATGGCGAACCCCACGTGGACGATCACGTACTCCCCGACCCGTGCGTCGGGGAGGTAGGCGAGGCAGACCTCGCGGGTCAGCCCGTCGAAGTCGACCGTGCCCATGAGCAGGCCGGCGACGTCGACGGTCGCCACGATCCGGCCAGGTATCCCGAGGCACATGCTGGGCCAGTCTCCGGGGCGGTGGACAGGTGCGGCAAGGGACGTCCGGCCCGTCCGATCGGCTCGTACGGACTCCCGCGGCCGAGGCGATGAGGCTGCCGTCCGGCACCAAGGCGCGCACTAACGTCCACTCGCATGACGAGCGAATCCGGCCGGCCGTTGTCCGCGCGGCTGGCGGACGCGGGGGTCGACCGGCGGTCTTTCCTGAGATTCTGCGCGGGTGTCACCGCGACGCTCGCCCTGCCGGCCCAGTTGGCGCCCAAGGTCGCCTACGCGTTGGACAAGGTCGACCGTCCCACCGTGATCTGGCTGGAATTCCAGGACTGCGCCGGTGACAGTGAGGCGTTCCTGCGCTCGCGTAATCCGTCGGCCGCGGACCTGATTCTGGGCATGATCTCGCTCGACTACCACGAGACGGTGATGGCGGCCTCCGGCGCGGCCGCGGAGAAGGCCCGCGACGACGCGGTGGCGAAAGGCGGGCACCTCGTCGTCGTCGAGGGCTCCATTCCGACCGGAATTCCCGGGGCGTGCACGATCGGCGGCAAGTCGGCCGAGGACATCCTGCGCGAGGCGGTCCGTGGCGCGGCCGGCATCATCAACGTCGGCACCTGCTCGGCCTTCGGTGGAATCCCGGCGGCCGGGCCGAACCCGACCGGGGCGGTCCGGGTCGAGGACGTCGTCGGCGGGGTTCCGGTTGTGAACCTGACCGGTTGCCCGGTCAACGCGGACAACCTGACCGCCACCATCGTCCATCACCTGACCTTCGGTGAGTTCCCGGCGCGGGACAGGTTCAGCCGGCCGCTGTTCGCCTACGGGCAGCGCATCCACGACACCTGCCAGCGGCGCGGCCACTTCGACGCCGGCGAGTTCGCCGAGCAGTGGGGCGACGCGGGCCACCGCAACGGCTGGTGCCTGTACCGGCTGGGCTGCAAGGGGCCGAGCACCTTCCACAACTGTCCCAGCGTCCGGTTCAACGGGGGGACGTCCTGGCCGGTGGCGGCCGGGCACGGCTGCGTGGGCTGCTCCGAGCCGGGCTTCTGGGACACCATGTCGCCCTTCTACGACCGGCTGCCGCACGTGGCGACCTCCGGTTTCGACCTCACCGCCGACAAGATCGGCGTCGGCGTGCTGGCAGCCACGGCGACCGGCTTCGCGGCGCACGGCGTCGGCAAGGTCGTCCAGCACCGGGTCGCCGCCCGCCGCGAGAAGCAGGCCGCGCGGGACCTGGTGGAAGACGACGAAGCGCCCACCGACGAAGCGGCCACAGACAAGGCACACGCCGACAAGGCGCACGGCGACGGAGAGACGGGCGAAGCGAGATGAGTCGGCTTGTCATCGACCCGGTGTCGCGGATCGAGGGCCACCTGCGGGTCGAGGTGCAGGTGGACGGCGGTCAGGTCACCGAGGCCTACGCGTCCTCGACGATGTGGCGCGGCATCGAGACGATCCTGACCGGCCGGGACCCCCGGGACGCCTGGCTGTTCGCGCAGCGGATCTGCGGTGTGTGCACCTCGGTGCACGCGCTGGCCTCGGTGCGGGCGGTGGAGGACGCGGTCGGCGCCGTCCCGCCGCTGAACGCCCGGCTGCTGCGGGACCTGATCGCCACGTCACTGTGTGTGCACGACCATGTTGTCCACTTCTACCACCTGCAGGCCCTGGACTGGGTCGATCCGACCGCGGCGCTCGCGGCCGACCCGGTGCGTGCCGCGGCGCTGGCGCAGTCCATCTCCGACTATCCGCGTTCCACGGCCGGCCTGTTCGCCTCGGTACAGACCCGGCTCAAGGTCTTCCTGGAAAGCGGGAAGATCGGGCCGTTCACCAACGGCTACTGGGGGCATCCGGCCTACCGGCTGAGCCCGGAGCTGAACCTGATCGCGTTCAGCCACTATCTCGACGCGCTGGACTTCCAACGGGACTACATCCGGGTGCACGCCCTGCTCGGTGGAAAGAACCCGCACCCGCAGACCTACGTGGTCGGCGGAATGGCGTCCCCGATCGACCTCAACAGCCAGGACGCCATCAACGCGAACACACTGCAGGAGGTGACGCAGATCCTGCAGCGGGGCCTCGAATTCGTCGAGCAGGTCTTCCTGCCGGACCTGCAGGCGATCGGCGCCGCCTATCCCGAGTGGACGACCTACGGTCGGGGCCTGGGCTCCTACATGGTGTTCGGTGACTATTCACTGTCACCGCCGGGCATCGCCCGGCCACCCCGGGACGGCCTTTTCCCCGGCGGGATCATCCGGAACGGGAACCTCTCGGTGAAACCGGAACCCTTCGACCCGTCCGGTATCGCCGAGTCCGTCGCCCATTCGTGGTTCCGCTACGACGATCCCGGCGCCGCGCTGCCCCCCTGGAAGGGTGAGACGACCCCGCAGTACACCGGACCCGAACCCCCTTTCGAGCAGCTCGACGTCGCCGGGAAGTACACCTGGCTGAAGGCGCCGCGCTACCAGGGAGCGGCCATGGAGGTCGGCCCGGTGGCCCGCATGCTCGTCGGCTACACCTCCGGGGACGCCCGTATCCGCCCGCTCGTGCAGGGCGCGCTCGACGCCCTGCGACTGCCGCCCGAGGCACTGATGTCCACCCTCGGCCGGGTGGTGGCCCGCGGCCTGGAGACCAGGCTGATGGCGCAGTACTCCCTGGAGCTCGTCAACCGGCTGCGTGACAACGTCGCCGCCGGCGACCTGGCCGTCGCCGACACCGGGCGCTGGCGTCCGACATCCTGGCCGGAGGGCGCCCTGCTCGGCGTCGGCTTCCACGAGGCGCCCCGCGGGTCGCTGTCGCACTGGGTCGTCATCGAGGACGGCCGGATCCGCAACTACCAGGCCGTGGTGCCCACCACCTGGAACGCCAGCCCCCGCGACGCGCAGGGGAATCCCGGCGCCTACGAGGCCGCGCTGGTCGGCACACCCGTCGCCGATCCCCAGCGGCCGCTGGAGATCCTGCGCACCCTGCACTCCTTCGACCCCTGCATGGCCTGCGCGGCGCACATCTACGACGCCGAGGGCCGCGACATCATCGAGGTGCGGGTCCAGTGAGCGTGACCGCGCCCGCCCCGCACACCGAGCACGCGGAGCTCGTCCGGTTCCGGGTCTGGGATCTTCCGGTCCGCCTCATCCACTGGCTGCTGGTGCTGGACCTCGTCGCCCTGTCCGTCACCGGCTACCTCATCGGGAACCCGGACATCCACCCGGGCGGCCACGTCTACTGGGTCACCTGGACGAGGAGCATCCACAAGGTCACCGCGTACGTCTTCATCGCGCTCGTCCTGGCCCGGGTCATCTGGCACCTCCGCTCGCCCAACCCCTGGTCCCGGTGGACGGAGTGGATACCCAGCACCCGGGAGCGGCTCGGTCAGATCGTTCCGTCGGTGCGCTTCTACACGTTCCTCTCCCGGGAGGCACCCCCGGTCATCGGCCACAATCCGCTCGCCGGCCTCACCTACACCGTGCTTTACACGATGTTCGGGGTCGAGATCGTCACCGGTCTGGTGCTGTGGGGTGTGGAGGGCACCGGCTGGGCGGCCTGGCTCACCGGCTGGCTGCTCCACGTGGTGTCACTGCCGACGCTCCGGCTCGTCCACCACCTGATCATGTGGCTCACCTGGGGATTCATGATCCACCATCTCTACAGCGCCATCCTGGTCGACCGGGTGGAGGGCACCGGCGTCCTGACCTCGATCTTCTCCGGCCACAAGTTCCTCCCGAAGGACCACCTGTGACGGACCCGGCCGACCTCCGGGCGTCCACCACCCCGACGGACGCCCCCGTTCTGGTGCTGGGCATCGGCAACGAGCTGCTCGGCGACGACGGTGTCGGCGTGGTCGCCGCCCGGCGGCTCGGCACGCCGCCGATCCCCGGGGTCGACGTCCTCGACGGCGGGACGCTCGGGCTGATGCTCATGCCCTACCTGGCGGGCCGCGACGCGGTCCTCATCCTCGACGCCGTCTCCACCGCCCACGGGCGGCCCGGCGATGTCATCGTCATCCCCGACGGGGACGTCCGCCGCGGCCACGGCGTGCGCGCCACCGCCCACGACATCGGCCTCGTCGACGCGCTCGCGGCCACCGAGCTCGCCGGCTGCGCCCCCCGGCGCGTCGCCCTGGTGGGCGTCGTGCCCGAATCCGTCACCGAACGCTGGGGCCTGAGCCCCCTCCTCGACGCCCGCGTGGACGCGCTGGTCGACGCGGCCCGCTCCGTCCTCGCCGAATGGTCCGTGCTCGCCGAAGAGCCCGTGCTCGCCGAACAGAAGGTGCAGGTACCCGGACATGCATGAGGCCGGCCTCGCCCGCTCCGCGGTCAGCGCCATCGCCGAGGCCAGCGAGGGAACCCCGGTGCGGACGGTGGTTCTCGCCGCCGCGGCCGGTGTCGACATCGCCTCGGCCACCGCCGCGTGGCAGTCCGCCGCCGCCGGAACCTGCCTCGAGAACACCCACCTCTCCTGGCAGCACGCGGCGGACCGGCTGCGCTGCTTCACCTGCGCGCACGAGTACGACGGCGCCCGGCTCGACCCCTGCCCCTCCTGCGGCGGCAACGGGCTCGTCGTGGCGGCCGCGGACGAGCTCGCCGTGGTCAGCTGGACCACCTGACCACGGCGAGCTCGTCGACGGTCGCGATCACGTCGGCGTCCTTGTCTCCTGCCCTTCAGGCCGGGGTCACCTGCGAGACCCGCCAGCCATCCGGAGTGCCGACGAGGTTGATCTCCTGCACCACCGACCTGGTGGCCGGCTGCCGGCTCAGTACCGCGCCGCCCGCGCTGACGATGGCGAACGGCGTCATGTGCGACGTGAAATGCAGGACCGCGATGGACGAGGTCTCGGTCAGCACCGTCACCGCCTCGATGACCTGCTGGCCGCCCTGCCCGTGCCCGCCGATCGCGGCCATGGACCGGATCGCGGCCTCGTCGTCGGCCCGCGCGCTGCTGCCCGCGGTGTACACCCGGGCGAGCAGATTGACGTCCACGGTTTCGTAGGCGGCCACCCGGGCCTGGTCGAGGGTGGCGAGAACACCTGTCCAGTACTGCGCACGGGACTGCTCCGAGGGCGGCTGGACGACAGTGCTCGCCGGGGCCGGCGTGGTGACGACCACCATGCCGGTGGCCTGCGGGGAGGGCGGGACGGGCGCGGTGGCGGCCGGGGTGGGCTGCAGGGTCACGTCCACCGCTGTGGTGGCGCCGGCCGCCGCGCCGGATGCCGCTGGTGCCGTGGCGGAGGCCCCGGCCGCGGCGGCGGGCGGGGCCGCGGCGCGGTCGGAGCCCGACGGGTGGTGGACAACGGCCAGGGCCGCGCTCGCGACACCGAGCACGGCTGCTGTCGCCGCCGCGGCGGCGGTGCGGCGGCGCCGGCTCGCCCCGCCGCGGCGCCGTCCTGGTCCCGGCGGATCGGCGCCGACCGCCGTCGGTGCCGTCTTAGCCGGTGCCGCCGTAGCCGGTGCCGCCGGTTCTACGGTCGGAGACCGTAAGGACGCGAGGGCCGACGCGGGTGGTGGCCCGGGAGGCGGTCCGATGCCGGGAATCGTCAGGACCGGCGCCGCGGCCCGCGGCTGGACCGGCTTGCCCGACCGCACGACCGGCTTGTCCAGCGGTACGCGCGCCCGGGCGGCCGCGGGCACGAGCGACTGGGCCGCCAGCACGCCGGCCACCGGGCGGGTCGATCCGGTCAGCTCGCCGAGCAGGTCGGCGGCGCTCGGACGGTCGGCGGGGTCCTTGCTCATCGCTGCGCGGACGAGCGGGAGCAACCGGACATCGAGGCCATCGAGGCGCGGTTCGTCGTACACGACCCGGTGCATGACGACCGGTATGGCGGCGATCCCGAACGGCGGCTGCCCCGTCCCGGCGAAGGCGGCGACGCCGCCCCACGCGAACACGTCGGCGGCCGCGGTTGTCGTCTCCCGCATGGCCTGCTCGGGTGCCATGAAGGCGGGTGTGCCGACGGTGTCCGAGGCTCCGGTCAGCAGCGAGCCGGACTCCAGCGACAGCGCCACGCCGAAGTCGATGACCCGCGGCCCGGTCTTCGACAGCAGCACGTTGTCGGGCTTGATGTCACGGTGGACGAGGCCGGCGCTGTGGATCGAGGTGAGCGCGGCGGCGATCGCGACGGCGAGCTGGTGCAGGTCGGTGGTGGATAACGGCCCGTGCTCGTCGACCGCGCTCGCGAGCGTCGGCCCGTCCAGGAACTCGGTGACGATGTAGGGCCGCCCGTCGAACACGCCGAAGTCGAGGACCTCCGCGGTGCAGAACGGCGCCACGCTGCACGCGATCCTGGCCTCCCGCTGGAACCGGGCCAGGTACCGCTCGTCGCGGGCCAGATGATCATGGATGATCTTTATGGCGACGGGTCGGCCGTCCGGCGAGTGGGCCAGGTACACCCGGCCCATCCCGCCGCTGCCGAGGACACTGTCCAGGACGTGCGCTCCGATGGACCGGGGATCGGCCGCCCGTAGCGGCGTCCCCCGCTGACCGCCATCCGCGCACCCCCGAAGCTGCCAGTGTCGGAGCACCGACACATGCCGCATAACTGGGCAGAACCCTACCCGCCGTCCGCGCGGTCGTCTGTCTGCGTGCGGCCGGTCCGAGCGGCGATGGCGGCGGACCGGTTGTCGCTTGTCGGCCGGAACATGAGGCGCTCGAGAATCGGCAGGATTTCCGTTGGGCGTCAGCCGGGCCCGGTGGTACGCCACCAGCATGCGCGGGCTGCGCTCCCATGGCTCCAGCGCGTGCCGGAAGATCCGCACGAATCCGTCGTAGAGGGATTCGTCCGGTGTGGGCGGGGTGAGCGGCGTGTGGCTGTGGAGGCCGTGTGGCTGTGGAGGCGAGGAGCGCCTGCGTCTGGCATCTGCCCAGGTCGGCTGGATGATGATTGCCGGCGCCGCCGGCCGCGGCCACCCCGCCCCGGAGCCCGGAGACCCCGGAGGTAACGCCGTCGGAAGTGCCCGCGGGCGGGAGAACAAAGGAAAAAACCTGCCGATGAACCGGTTACCCGGCCGCCTGCGCCGTTTATCGGTTCTCGTCCTCGCCCTTGGCATCATTCTCGCGGTGTGTTCGAACTCCTCCGATGACAACACCACCTCTGACGCGCCACCGGCGCAGAGTGCCAACGCCTTCTTCGCCCGGGCATCGGTGATCGCCGCCACGAACAAGTTCACCGACTACAGTGCGGACGGCCTGGTCAAACGGCTCCAGGCTCGACTGCGTTGTCCTGCTGAAGATCGTCAAGGGCGGCAAGTTCGAGATTGTCGGCGGTACCAAGGACAAGCCGTTCGTCTGCTGGTCCAACGCCAACCGCGACTGGTCCGAGCCGAAGCCGACCAAGCTTCGCCTGACCGAACCGCCGTTCGGGGGAGCGGGCACCACCCGAGGCGGTGGGCGAGCGATCGGCGGCATCCCACCGCTCCACGTCGGCGGTCTACCGTGGGAAGAGCCTGCCCCAGGGTGCCGCTGCGTCTGGCGAGGTGGACGGTGGATGAGGGATCGCTGTACGAGGTGCTCGGGATCGTCCGCACCGCGACCGACGCCGAGATCCGGGCCGCCTACCGCCGCGCGGCCAAGCACGCCCATCCGGATGCGGGCGGTTCGCCCCGGTCGTTCCAGCGGGTCCATGCGGCGTATCGGGTCCTGGGCGATCCTGCCCGCCGGCGTGCCTACGACCTGGGAGTCGCCCGGTCGGCCGAGGCCAGGGCCCGGCCCGGCGCGTCCCCGTCCACCCCGTCCACCCCGGCTGACGCGGGCGGCCGCGCGGGCGGGGTGAGCCGGCCCGTCAGCCGGGCCGATGGCGGTGTTCCCCACCCGGACGCGCGGGAGCGGCGCCGCTACCTCATCGCGATGGCCGTGTGCCTGCTGTTGTTCGTGCTGGCGGGAACAGTGGTGCGGCTGTTCTCCGTCCCGGCGGCGCTGGGAATGATGATCCTCGCCATGGTCATCCCGCCGGCGGCGGTGATCTCCGTCAGCCGCCCACCGCCCCACCGCTGACCGGAGCCCGCCGCACCCGGCGTCCAGCTCGCGGCCCGGCGACATCCTCGTCACCAAGTACGCGCGTAGCGCCTTCACCGGGACGGGTCTGGGGCGCAGCGGCTCCTGGGTGACGAGGTCACCCAGGTGACCGTCGTGGGGCTCGCGACGGGTACCACCCAGGACGTCCTGGCCCTCCTCGCCAGCCGGTCATGACCACGCCGGTCCGCCGCCCGCGCGCCGTTCGGGTGTTCTGCGGTTCCGTGCGGTGCCGCGGAACACCATGATCGGAAAAGGCGTCATGATCGGCGATGTCGGGGGCGTCGCCGGTGTCCCGGGCCGGCCCGCAGCCCCGGGCCCCGCGGCCCCCTGGCCACCCGCGGGCTCCTGACCAGCAGGGAGGAAAACTGTCGGTGGCGGATGCGAGCCTGCTCGCATCCGCTGATCGACGACACCCCTGGGCCCGGTGATCACAGTGATCGAACAGGTACCTTCCCCGGCAGCCGCCGCGTCCCCCACGCCCGACACCGACCCGACAGCCGGCCTGACATCGGCCTGATACCG